>CAJXTR010000032.1 GCA_913060465.1 uncultured Cryomorphaceae bacterium
GTACCGTAAGGCTGTCCTACACGTGCAGTGATGTTGATACCACCTTGTACAGAAGCAAGAAGCAATGTTTGTGAATCACCAAACAACTCAACAACATTGTTGCGGTTGCGTGACCAGTTCAAGTTCACATCCCACTGGAAGTCGCTAGTTTTTACTGGCGTAAAGTAAGCGCTCAATTCAACCCCTGAGTTATCAATCTGACCAGCGTTTACGTACTTGTAGTAAGTACCAGTCGCAGAAGATACCTGAGCAGGAAGAATCTGGTTGTAAGTAGATGAGTTATAAACACTCAAGTCTAAACCAGCACGGTTTTTCAAGAACTTCAATTCCAAACCAGCTTCAGTACTTACCGTGTTTTCTGGTAGAAGACCGGCATTACGCTGAGTAGATGGAGCTGAAGCAAGAGTTACACCATTGAATGGAGTTCCGATACCGTAAGCATCAACCAAAGCTTGAGCAGGTGCATCAGAACCTACAGAAGCGTAGTTCAAACGAACCTTACCGAAGTCTAGACCATCGATATCAAGTAGCTCAGAGAAGATCAAAGACAATGTTGCAGATGGGTATAAGTAAGTATTGTTCTCAACTGGAAGCGTTGAACTAACATCCTGACGTGCAGTCAAATCTACGTACAAGAAGTTCTTGTAACCGAAAGACGCTTGACCGAACATACCATCTACACCAATCTGGTATTCAGTTTCACCTGGAGCAGCAGGAGCAGCTACTGAGTTGCTCAAAGCGTAAACGCCAGGAACAACCAAACCACCGTTTGTTGCAGCACTAATAGAACTGAATGAAGTACGACGAGAGTTGTAACCCAACATACCCGCGAAAGAGATTTCACCGTCTGTGCCGAAGTATTTGTTCCAGTTCAAGAACAAATCATTGTTACGCTCAGTGAAGTTGCGGTTGTTACGAGAGTAACGGCTTACATCTACAGAACCTACAGCGATGCGCTCTTCACGCAATTCTGAGTAAGTATCCGCAGACATACGACCTGTTAGTTTCAACCAGTCGTTAATCTGGTACTCTGCCATGATGTTACCGATCATACGGTTACGCGTATCAGTTGCGTAGTTTTCAAGAGCAGAGAAGTAGAAGTTATCAAAGTAGTGAGGCTTGTAAGGAGCAGCAGCACCGTAACCGTAAGGGTTCCAAGTGATGTTTGCACCAGTGCGCTCGTATTCTTCACGCTGAGAAGTCATGTTAGTCAAAACATTGTACCACTGACGGAAGCTTTGGTTAGGGTTACGAGAGTCGTAACCAGTACCGTAACGGCCTTTACCATCTTGCTTGATGTAGTTCGCTTTCGCGCTAACCGTCAATTTGTCTGAAGCGTTGAAACGACCACTAAAGCTTACGTTGCTACGGTTGATTTCTGAACCAGGAACGATACCTGATTGTGTGAAGTCAGTAGCAGACAAACGGAATGATGAGTTCTCGCCACCACCGTCAATAGCGATGTTATTGTTGCGAGTAACACTCTGTTGCCAGAACGACATACCGTCGTGTCCATCACCAGCAGCAGTGTGCGCCTTAGACTGACCGTACTGAGATGATAGCGGGTGGATAGATTCCCAATCATATACTTGCAAGTTTGGATCAACTGCAAGACCCCATGATGCATCCTCACCCATTGGCAAAGTCAATTCTGCTGTACCATCACCATCTACATCGTAAGGAGTCGCACGAGCGTCAATAAATACGCTGTCTCCATTAGCAAGGTAGTGGTAGTTAGGACCGTAGAAAGGACCGTAACCTGGACCGTAAGATTGTTGGTGACGCACCCAAGTAGATGGGTTTACCGAACCAACAGTTACGCCAGTATTTACTGTAACGCCCAATGTTTTCTTAGCTCCTGCAGCTTTACCGCTCTTGGTAGTAATCATTACTACACCATTTGCAGCACGTGATCCGTAGATCGCAGTTGCAGCAGCACCCTTCAATACAGAGATATTCTCGATATCCTCTGGGTTGATGTCCATTGCAGCATTACCAAAGTCATACCCACCACGACCACTGGCTACGTTTCCGCTGTTACCAGTTGAGTTCGAGATTGGCACACCATCAACTACGAAAAGTGCTTGGTTGTTACCAGTCAAAGACTTGTAACCACGGATTACGACGTTGGCAGAACCACCAAGAGTACCTGAACTCTTGATCTGAACCCCAGCGACCTTACCGCTCAAGCTGTTTACGAAGTTTGCATCTTTCACTTTCGTTACTTCCGCACCATCCACTTCTTGTGTAGCGTAACCTAGAGATTTCTTCTCACGAGAAATACCCAATGCAGTTACAACCACCTCGTCGAGGTTTTGGCTAGTACCGTTAAGTGAAACTTGTAGGAAATCAGAAGTTGCAGCAACTTCCTTAGTTTCCATACCCATAGAAGAGAATACCAACGTAGCTCCTTCACCAACCTTGATAGTAAACTTACCATCAAAGTCAGTTAGTGTAGCATTGTTAGAACCCTTCTCTGAAACCGCTACCCCTGGTAGTGGCTCTCCTGAACCAGCGTCGCTAACTACCCCAGAAACTGATTGCGCAATCGCAAAGTTTACTGTAAGCATGAAAGCCAACACTGACCACAGTGACAATTTGTTCTTCATTGTACCTGTTTTTCTGTTAAACGTATGTTAAGCAACGCCTAAATTGAGACTATTCCACCTATTATGCAAATACAAGTCTCATTATTTAAGGGATTCACATCTTTTTTTGTGTTTTTTTTAAATTAACACATGTCTCGAATGAGACTGAAGGCCTGGGCCGAAACGTAATCAACTTATCGAAACCGCCTCAAAATGAATGTTTAAGGATGCGCAAGCATGGATATTTTATAGGCAAAAGCCTAAAAACCCTATTTATTTGAATTTGAGACCGAAATAGCGGCGATCAAGGCAGAGAATCCCCAAAATGGTGCGCTTGCTTTGTCCATATCTAGAAAATTATTCAGGAATCCATGCAAATAATAGGTAATCAACCCAAGAAAAGCCACCCTAATGAGGGCTTTGAATAGAGCATTATCCGCTTGTTCATAAGCATTTACAGCTGTCGCGATGATGGCAATGATAATTCCTAGGAGAGTTAGAAGACCCAAGAAACCGGATTCTGCCAATGGTCCAAGGTATTCGCTATGTGCATTCCCCCGGTTTCCGGCATTTGTTGAAATGATGGTTTTCTCCGAGGGCTTTTGATAGGGTGCATACAAGAACATATAGGTTCCGGGACCATGACCTAGCAGTGGACGGTCTTTGAACATGCGAATGGCGGAATTCCAACGATTGATGCGCTCCAAATTGGACGCATCCGTACTGACATTCGTCACTGACGCCACATGCTCATTTAAATCATCTGAAGAATCGGTCGTATTACTTTCAAATTTTGAAGCGATCCAAGAGTAATTCAAGGCTGCAATGAGAAGGACGACTCCCGCGAGTGACCATACCGTAGTTTTTGACCAACGGAATAAGTACACTAAATAAACTGCTCCTGCCCCAACGAGTGAAAGCCAAGCGGCGCGAGTGTAACTCAAGACAGTTGCAACGGTTAAAATCGCCAACAGTAATCCTGCCACCGCATTGTAGCCCCAACTGCTCTTTCTAAAGGTCAGGTATAGCGCGGCAGGGTACATCATTGCTAGGACAGCACCATAAGAGGTGTGCTCCTTAAATAATGGAAACATCACCCAGGTCGAGGTCTTCTTGGTGAAGCCGTATTGACTGTGTATATATAAGGTGTAGACTGCTGCAACAGTGAGGGTAATTAAAAAGAGCCAGAGGAAGGCAATCTTATTGCGGTCATTTTTCAAGAAGAGATGTGCCAAAACGAAGTAATAAGGCACAATAAACCAGATTCTAGTGGCCGATTGTTTTAGGCTGACCAAGGGAAGTTGCGAGGTAATACTGGTTAAGAGCATCCAAGCCAGGTATACATATATGGCAATGGAAATGGGGTGCCGCAAGATGCGCTTGTCGTATTCACCAAAGAGCACCATTTTGACTAGCGCAATGAAAGTAACTAGCACCAACATAGGCTCCGTGGGCATTGAAAGTCCCGAACCGCCGGTTAGATCAGTAAGTGTGATGGACACTGGTGTGGCAAATACGATGAACCACATGGCCCAATCTAATCGGTACAAAGTAAGCCAAACCACTAACAGCGCCGGTGGAAGAAGAAATACAAACCACTGCTCAAAGACCACGGCTAGGGCCACCAATGGCAGCACAGCACTGGCAATGAGCGCAAGTGATTTATTGCTTATTTCAACCTTTCCCAGCACCTACTTTGTCGCCTTTCGCAACTCTACTAAGGTGCTTTGAACCATAAGGACAAATGCCATTAGGATGAATGTAGCAAACCCAATAGCTAGGATAAGTACACTGCGTTTTGGGTAGGTCTTGCGTTCTGCAGGGCGAGCGGCATCCACTTTAAAAGTTGCAGGTAAGTTCTGATTGACGTCCACTTTCGCTTGGTCAAACTTCGTCTTCAACTTTACTTCTTCTTCTTTGAGCAATTGCAATTCATCGCGAATAGCTACATACTTACCACCGTATTTTGCTAAAGTATCTAGGCGACGCTCCAATTCCTTCACACGGCTCTGCGGTGCACCTTCAGCCAAAGCGATAGCGTATTGCTCGTTAAATACAGCACTCTGACTTTCGTAGTCGTGAACTCCTTTGTAGCGCAACTCTGTGATCTTATCCTCCATCTTCTGGATTTCACCTTGCAAACTGTGGTATTCATTTTTGACAATCTCGAGACCCATTTCGGCACGGCCACGCGCAACACGTCGTTTTACTTTATCAACCAACTTTGAGATGTAGTTGGCGATATCGGCGGCCACCTGCGGATCAGTATCAAGTACATTTATTTCAACAGACATGAATTGGGTACGGGCAAATTCAATCTTGCTTTCGTATTCCTTGAACAACTTCGTTCTTGGGTACGATGATTCTGGATCGATGTCATAGTGGTTCATCAAATCGAACTTGGCGATGACGGAATCACGGATTTCGCCAGAATTCAGGATTTGTAGAAGTTGTTCAGCTTGTTGCTCGTCGCCGTATTCGAAAATATCCTCATCACCATATCCGTTGGTCTGCGGCAAGAGGGCCTTTGAAACGGAGTTTGTGGTTGAGGGGAAAAGGATTACTTGGCTTTCAAAAAGTGGTTTGATGAATTGCGGGCCGCTGAAGACCACAGCAACAACCATGGCTATAAACGGGATAATAACGAGCTTCTTCCAGTTCGTGTAGAAAAACGTAATCAAGTTCGCACTGCTGTATTCCATAGCTTTATTTCCAGTGTGTTAAATTCAAATTTGTGAGCGATTCTAATTGGTCCGTGTGGGCGCTGTAGTACTTCTTCAACCAGTGTTCCACCTCAGGGTCCAAGTCCGGCGCCTTTTGTTGCAAGACTTTTTTCAAACCCGCGACCAATTCCTTGGGCAACTTTTCTCGGATGGGTGCCAATACACGCATACCCATCGCATTCACCTTCGGGTACTTTGGTACGGAACCCACGTTCGCCGCTTTGGCTTCGCTCGGTGCAAAAGTAGGTAAGTCCAAGAACTCCGTAATGCGTTGCATCACCTTCTGTGGGGTCTTTTTTAAGTCGTCGTGAAATAAGATAAGGAGATGCTTCGAGGAGAATCGGTCCATCCATGGAGCCAATTGCTTGGCATATTTACCCAATTCCAAATAGCATTCGTCTCTACCCCATTGTGCACGCTCCAATGCAGCCTCACGTTCGAAAGCCTCCATCGCTGAGGCTTGCTCCATGCCGTATTTCAGTGCCATGGTGAAGTGGCTGAAGGCGCGATCCACCGGATCGCGCAATAACACGATAACTTTTGCCTTGCTGTTATAATGGGCCAATTCTTTAGCAGCCGTCTCGCTGTACAAATACGCTGTCGACGCATCCAAAACCTGTGTAGCTTGAGGTTTAGCTTTCAGTGCCTCACTGACCAAGCGATGGTAGTTGCCGCGCTGCTGCACGAAGCCGATGTGGCGATCCTGCAATTGCTGCTTGCTGAAATAGCTGGATTCATCCCATTGCAGTAATCTGTTGTATTGGGCTGAAAAGTTTGCAGGATCGATATCTGTACAGAAATGGCCCGGCTCTTTAATGGCCATCGTTGCAATATTGGGGTGCTGCCCAAGCATCTCTGATAGTGCCGTTGTTCCGGCCTTTGCGGCACCGATGAGAAATACATTCGCTACTCCACTCATGACTTGCTTCGTTTAGCCAAGAAAGGCACGGTGATGATTCCATGGTATTTGTAAACCAGATAGCCCGCCCAACCGTTCCAACCTACCATGGTGATGGCGGTTGCTAATGCAGCCCCTTGTGGTCCCATCAATGGGATGAGGACTGCGTTCAGGATGATGTTTAAGGTGGCGACAACCAGCATGGTGTTTTGCGCACTCTTCTCATACCCTGTCATGTTTAGGATGTTCAAAACTGGTCCAGCAAAGGCATTCGCGAGCTGCCCTAAGGCTAATGCAACCAACCATGGATACGCTTCCCATGGGTTTGCAACTCCAAAAAGACCGATAAGAAAGGGGCCGAGCCCGATGATGGCGAGGAAAATTGGACCCGCGGTAACTAAATTCATCGAAGCAACCTTTTGCGCCAACGCCGCCATGTTCGACCCACCATTGTGCATACCCGAAATCATAGGTGCGACAACGGTATTCAATGCGACCTGCGCGAAAGTGATTAACGTAGCAATCTTAAAAACGATGCGATACACTCCTACTTCATCTTCCTCCAGGAAATAGCTCAACATTAAAGTATCCGACCAGCTCATCACCAAGAATAGCGCTGAGGAGATCAACATGGGCGTCGCCACCTTCATAACGCTGCCGCCAAGCGAATCCCCGCGCCAACCCTTTCGTTCAGATAAAAACAAGATATGCACGGTGGATGCCAAAGCAAATAGCCCACTGATGCCGAGCAGTAATACTAAGGCGAATTGGGCACTGCCTTGCGCGGTGAAACCAGCGGCTTCCATCGGCAGAAACCAGAGCAACAAGGCCATAATGAGGTATACGGTTCCGTGCTGGTTGAGGCTGAATAAAACAGGTTTGTGAATACCGCGGTACGCCTCGGCATTGAGTAACATTAATGTAAACGGAACCGCAGTCAACGCCGCTGTGCGCAACACTCCTACCGGTGTTTCGTTGAAAAACAAATTCGTGAGGGCTGTTGCTAAAACGAAAATCAGCCCACTGAGCAGGGTGGTGAGCAAGAGTACTCGGACCAAAACATGAATGTAGAGCCCTCGGGCTGGGGGTGCATCTATCTCGCCCTTGCCCAATTCCTTGACTAAAACCGTGTCCAATCCCCATCGCCCGACTGTAGAACCGATCAGAATAAGCGTGAAAGCCACTTCGTAGACGCCGACCGCTTTTTCTCCGCCCGTTTGCGCGAGCGACCATAAAAGAACGTAGCCTCCGAGCGCGCCAACGACCTTGAAAAACAGCACGATGCTGCTCCCCTTAGCCAGCTTTGCAGCCGTAGGATCCTTAAAAAACTGAAGGATGCGCTCGATCATGGTTTACAATTGGCGAGTTGGGTGCGAATATACCGCTTTACTAACGCTCGAGTAGCGGTCTTTTGTACATTTGAGAGATGTTAATTGCGGTAAACGTTCGATGGCTATTGCCAAACAAGCTCGAAGGCACGGGGATTTACACCTTGCGAATGCTTGAGCAAATCATTCCCGCACATCCGCAGCATCAATTCCTTTTGATTTGGGACCGCCCCTCCGCAGGTCCCGGCATGCGCAAGGCTCATGCCTTCCTCAACGCCAAAAATGTGCAACACATAACGGTCCTTCCCCCCGCCCGACACCCGTGGCTGTGGTGGTATTGGAACAGTATTGGGGTGCCGGCTGCATTGCAGCGAGCTAAGGCCGACCTGTATTGGTCGCCCGATGGTCTACCTGCACGTACAAAGGTGGCCCAGTGGCTGACCATTCATGACTTGAACTTTGAGCACCATCCAGAATGGGTACCTACCCATGTAGGAAAGTACTACCGCAAGCACATTCGCCGAGGTGCACGGATCGCGAGCCAGATTTTCACGGTGAGCGAGTGGAGTGCAAACGATCTGGTACATACCTATGGCATCGCCGCTAGCAAAATCGCTATAACCCGCAATGCGCCGCAACGAAAATTCACGCCAGGGCCCTCGGGTTTCTCGGGACCTTATTTCTGTGCTGTCGGTGCCTTAACGCCGAGAAAAAACCTCATCACGCTCATCAAAGCTTTTGATCAATTTTTGGCCAATCATAACCGAGAAAACTTCAAACTCCGAATTGCGGGTACTGCGCACTTTAATGACCCCGCATTTAATGAGGCATTCAAAGGCATCATTCATCGAGATAAAATTGAATGGCTTGGCCGCTGTGAGGATGACCAACTAGAGGAATTGTACCGCGGAGCAACAGCCTTTTGTATGCCTAGCGCGATGGAGGGCTTTGGCATACCTATAGTTGAAGCCATGCAATGCGGCACACCCGTGATCGCATCCGACAATAGTGCCCTTACTGAAGTTGTGGGCGGGGCCGGAATGTTGGTGCCGACCTATGATGTTTTGGCGTGGGTTGAAGCTTTAGAGCATATGGCTAGTCATGCGAATGAATGGATTGAAAAAAGCTTGAATCATGGGACCAATTTTGATTGGACCCAAAGCGCCGAACCATTCATTGCAGCATTGAAAAATCACGAAGAATGAAGCTTCAGCATAGTGACTTAGCCATTTTGGAAGCCGGCACCGATGAGGCAGGACGCGGATGTCTTGCAGGACCAGTAACCGCAGCCGCCGTAATTCTTCCGAAGGATTTTAAAAACGATATCCTGAACGACTCCAAACAACTTACTGAAAAGCAGCGCTATTCGCTCCGACCAATAATCGAAGAACATGCCCTCGCATGGGCGGTCGTTCATGTGGGTCCAGAAGAGATCGATGAAATAAATATTCTTCAGGCATCTATTCTTGGCATGCAGCGAGCCATTGGAAAATTGGACCTACGACCGGAATTCATTGCAGTTGACGGAAATAAATTCAAGCCGTATGAGGACATTCCCTACCACTGTCAGGTTAAAGGAGATGCGACCTACATGAACATTGCCGCCGCATCCATCCTGGCAAAAACCTACAGGGACGACTTTATGCGCAACCTGGCTTTGCAGCATCCAGAATACGGTTGGGAACGAAACGCGGGCTACCCAACAAAGGGGCACAGAGCCGCCATCAAAGAATATGGCGCTACGGAGCATCACCGCAAAAGTTTCCAATTACTTCCTGCGCAACTCAACCTTTTCGATTTGTGAAAAACTGGCTGATTTCAACAGCCATCTTCAGTACCTAAAAATGTAGCTTTAATCAAATTTTGATTTATGCGCATTCGGTCCTTTAGTGCCCTTATTTTATTGGCCTTAGCATTTGTTCAATGCTCGGAACCACAGCCTCCGGCGAAAGCAACCTCGCTCTTGCCAGTGGATGCACCGATTTATATGCGCATCAACGACGCTCAGGATTTCCAGTCGATCATCGACACTGCTCAAATCAGTTACTTGAGTGCTGTCCCTGCCGCGAAACTTGCCGAACTAAACACCGGAACTTGGACAGGTGCCCTATTACCCTCAGGAGCTAGCAGTTATCATTGGGTATGGACCACGGAGTATGATTTGAGTAAGTACGTTACCGAGCACATTACAATTGGCACCTATGAAGCAATGAAAATTGATTCAATCTATGCCTACAATGATGGACCTAGCTGGGTAATCAGTTCTAAAGAAGGGTTGATTCAAGATATCATCAACCTTAGAGGCACCGGCTATTCTATCATGGAAGAAGAAGGGTTCAAGACCCTGTGGCAGAATGCATCCAAATCAGATGATGCCAATATATTCCTCCAACATAAAAACCTTGAAGAAGTTGGCGAACATTTCTTTGACCAAGATTGGGCTTGGGCACAGCACTTTGCGCAATGGTCTTCAATAGACTTAAGCTGGAGAAAGAATAAACTCATTGCAACCGCTGTTGCGCTCTGTGCTGATAGCACCAACACCTACCTCAGCACATTCGATACAAGAGCAAACAGTTCCACTTTTAGCGAGGTAATTGCGGCATCATCTAAATATGCGCTTGGGGTGAATACTGGGGAGATGGTGCAATGGTTACGCGAGTTTAATAGCTACAGAGGGAGAAAGCAACGTCTCAAATCAGCTCAAAAAACACTAGAAGCCGCGAACATTTCGCCGATGACCTTTGCGAATCATTTTGAAGGAAATACGGTGAGGATGGGCTATGGCGATGGAACGGTCCTCGCTACAAAACTGAAAAAAGAGTCATTAACACTTACCTCAGCGCTGCAAGGTTTGAGCAGCGCTTCATCCATTTTCCAAGGCCACGAAAGAGGAACGCTTGAAGAGGAACACCGTTTCTTATTCAGCGCTGCTTTTGGATGGCTTTTTTCGGATTTAGGCACCACTTCTTGGATGGTATGGAATGATTGGCTCCTGCTTTCCGCTGATCAGCAACTACTTGAGGTGTACACGAGTGAATTGGACATGAAAAAATCCTGGGGTGATCTGGAATCCCTTGAGTCTTTGGCCGACGCCATGGATAGAAACGACCACTTCACTTTAGCATTTAACTTCAACAGCTTGGAAGAGGGTCCTTTTTTCGGAACCCTACCCTCATCGCTTGACCGTGCATTCCTCGTAGGGCACTTGGAGGTCAATGACGGAATAGCCTATGGTAACGCTACTATACAGCAGCGTGGCGAAGAAGTAGCGGTCAGCGCTTACTTATGGTCCCATTCCTTGCCAGGGCAAGCTATAAGCGGTCCGTTCTTTATTAAGAACCACCGCAGCGGTATGACTAACATCCTCGTACAAGATGATAGCTATCAATGTTTCTTGCTCGACGAGAATGGCCAGCAACTTTGGAACGCAGCTTTGGACGGACCTATTCAAGGTGCGGTCCAACAAATTGACATGTTCAAAAATGCCAAGTTCCAGATGGTTTTCGCCACGAAGGAAAAATTGTACTGCTTGGATATTCTAGGGCGCGAGGTAGAAGGATTCCCGGTGAAATTGCCGGAGGCGACCACGTTGGGGGCCACCGTTTTGGATTACGACAAGAACCGTAACTACCGCATCCTTGTACCAGCGGGATCGAAACTTTACAATTATAGCGTGGAAGGTCAGCGTATCGACGGTTGGAAGACCGATGCGGCCAGCGGCACCATCACCCAAAGCCCAATCCTATACCAAAGAGGAGGCAAGGATTATGTGATCATTTCCACCCTTGAACGGGCTCATGTGCTCAACAGACGAGGTGAAGAGCGCATCAAAACCTCAGCCCTAACGGCTTCCATGAAACCTTGGGTCGTTACCGGTGGAACTCCACCGAGCATCATGCGCGTTGGCGAAGAAGGTGAGATTCAAGAACAGCGCTTCGATGGCACTACGGCTATTTTAGAGCACGACTTGAATAATCTTCAGGGAATGGAGGCGATGAGCTATGGTAGATTGTATTGGTCTGAAGACAAAATCAGCTTGCGCGGAGAAACCTCCACCAACACTATTTCTTTGGAGCAACCCATTGCACGCGTTGAAGCCTACCCAGGAGGTACGGGCATCATCTATGATACCGAAGGAACCCTCCATGTGACACAGTTGAAAGATGCGGCCTCACCCATTACCACCTTTGAGGGATCAGAGGCAGAAGCTGGGCGCTTAACCCCATCCGGAGCACCAGTATTGGTGCTCGTACAGGGCAACGCGGTAATCTGTTACCAATTGTAATTACTTCTTACGGAAGAAGATTTCGATCGGGGCGCCGTGGAAGTCAAATGCTTTACGCATCTGGTTTTCTAAGAAGCGTTTGTACGGTTCCTTGATGTATTGCGGCATGTTTGCAAAGAAGGCAAACTGTGGCGTACGTGTAGGCAACTGCGTACAGAATTTGATCTTTACGTATTTCCCTTTCACAGCCGGTGGTGGATATCCTTTGATGATGTCCAACATTGTATCGTTAAGCTTGCTCGTCGAAATACGCTGCTTGCGACGCTCGTAAACCTTTACACCTTCTTCAAAAGCCTTCAATACACGTTGCTTGGTCAACGCACTAGTGAAGATGATAGGGAAATCTGTAAAGGGTTCCAATTTCTTTCTGATAAACGCCTCAGCATCGCGAATGGTATTGGTTTCTTTCTCCACCAAATCCCATTTGTTCACCACAATCACCAAGCCCTTCTTATTCTTCTCCACCAACGAGACAATGGCCAAATCCTGAGCTTCAAAACCACGCGTGGCATCCACCACCATCATACAAACATCCGCATGCTCAATAGCGCGAATGGAACGCATGTTTGAATAGAACTCAAGGTTCTCCATGGCCTTGCCCTTCTTGCGAAGTCCCGCAGTATCGAGCAACATGAAATCAAAACCAAATTTGTTGAAACGCGTGTTCACTGTGTCGCGTGTCGTACCGGCTACATCCGTAACGATGTTGCGCTCCTCGTCGAACAAGGCATTAACAATGGAGCTTTTACCTGCATTAGGACGCCCCACGATCGCCATCTTTGGAAGGCCTTCGTAGTCTTCAACCGGATTTTCATCCATGTTCTCCACGAGCTCATCCAGTAGATCACCTGTTCCCCCACCATTGACGGCAGAGATGGTGTGGTATTTCTCGATGCCTAATCCATAGAATTCAGCGGCATCTAATTCCTGCATGCTGTTGTCCACCTTGTTTACTGCGTATACCACAGGCTTCTCGGTTTTGCGGAGCATGCCGGCAATGATCTTATCAAATTCCGTCAACCCTGCTTGAAGGTCAAGCACGAATAGAATGACGGTGGCTTCTTCAAGGGCCAATTCTACTTGGCGGCGGATCTCTGCTTCAAAAACATCTTCCGAACCTTCGATATAACCACCAGTATCGATGACTGAAAACTCTTTTCCATTCCAATCACTTTTTCCATAATGACGGTCACGCGTCACCCCGGCAACGCTATCTACAATAGCATCACGACGCTGGATCAAGCGATTAAATAGTGTGCTTTTACCCACGTTTGGGCGGCCCACGATGGCAACGATGTTACTCATAAGTCGATTTCAATCTTGGCGCAAAGGTCGTTAACTCTTGACAATACGCACTATAGAAGTACTATTCCTCTGAATTATTTTCAAAAGGTAAGTGCCGGCGGGAAGGTTTTCGACATTGATTTCTGTCGATGGTTGAGGGTCCAATTGGACCATAACACCGCTCATATCAAAGATTTCGTATCGCAACAATTCTTCAGAACCTCCATTTTCAATGTGTAATACGCTGCTTACCGGATTTGGATAAATAGATAAATCTGGATTCCAATGTTCCTCCATACCCACCAAGGTTACCTCAAAAGTCAAGCAGATCGTATCCACACCACAAGCATTCGTAATGGACAAGCACACCGGGTAGAGCCCGGCGACGGAATACGTATGGACTCCAATCATGTTGTTTGAGAACGTTCCATCCCCAAAGTCCCACCAATAAGAACTCGCTGTGGTATCCTGTGGTACAAAAGTCCACACGTGATTCGAATCTACGGAGTGTGTGTAAGCTGCTGTAGGTGGGGAACAAAGCACAACCTGCTGACAAGCGGTATCGGCGCCACAAGACGTGGTTATGGTATGGCATACGGTATGTACACCCCCTGTTGGAAAGGTGTAGGTCGGGGTGTCCGCAATGGAGAAATTACCGTTACCAAAATCCCAAAGATGGCTCACCCCAGTTGGGGCGTTGAAAAGTGGAATAAAATCTACCGTATTCCCCGTAGCGTTATAGGTGTAGGTAGCAACGGGAGGGTTACATTCCGTGTAGTAAATTTTAATGGCTGGGTGATTGGTTGAATCGGCCGCGTCTGAGGATGCACAGACTACTGCACGCCAGGTGGCTTCTGTGACCAAGCGCATAAAGAAGCCGTGGTTTCCATATTGCAACTGATCTTGAACCAAATCGCTCACATCAATCTTGTAATTAGCCGTGTTGGAAGAAGATGCGCCCACTTGTACTTGGTTCAATGTAGTATCAGAGGGAGCGTTATTCCAGGTGATTGAATCCTCATCCCATGCAGAGGTTACTCGACGTACCCAAAATGTATTCGAACCGCTGTGCAACCCACCGTGCGATGGTGCTGAAGGGTTGTTGTTATAAAATATAAACGCGCTATCAATGATCGCACCGGTCGGGATGTTCGAGTAATCAAATTCGATGTAGAATCGCTTGAACGAAGGATCACCTTGATAGGTCCAAGCAGTTAGGGTCGCTTCCTGGTTCCAACCCCATGTTGAATCTGGCGTAATGCTCCAAACGATAGCATCTTTACCGTCCAAAGGGCCCGGTTGAAGGACTAACGAATCTTGTGTTTGAGCGAAAGAGGAAACTGAAAAAAGTAGCGTGAAAGCTAGCAGGAAACGCGGCATTGGTAAGAGGAATATTGTTTCCATAAAGGTAATCAATTCTTATAACCGAACCTTTTCAGGTGTAGGTCGCTGTCTCGCCAATTCTTTTTGACTTTGACAAAGGTCTCTAAATGTATTTTCTTGGCGAAGAAGGATTCGAGTTGTTTTCTAGCGCCTATACCCACTTGCTTGAGTTTCGAGCCCTTATGCCCAATGATGATTCCCTTCTGGGTATCGCGTGCCACATAAATGACGGTGCGTATGCGGATGATATCGTCGTCCTCTTTGAACTCTTCTACATCCACCTCAACACTGTAGGGTATTTCCTTTTTGTAGTTAAGCAAAATCTGCTCACGAACGATTTCGCTTACAAAGAAGCGTTCGGTTTTGTCCGTCAAGGCATCTTTATCAAAGTACGGTGGGGACAGTGGGATGAGCGCAATTAATCGGTCCAACAAATACTGGGTATTGGCCTGCTCCAGCGCCGAAATAGGAATGATTTCAGCGTTAGGCAAATGCTCGGCCCAATAGGCCACTTCCTCCTCCAACTTCTCTTGATTCGTCGTGTCAATCTTGTTGATGATCAACAGAACCGGAACCTTGGTATTGAGCAATTTTTTGAAAAACCCCTCGTCTTTGAGCGCACGGTCACCCGGCTCCACCAAATACAAGAACACATCAGCATCCTCGAAGGCATCCGATACGAATTTCATCATATGCTCCTGCATCTTGTACGCCGGCTGAATCACTCCAGGGGTATCCGAGAACACGATTTGGTATTCCGGCTCGTTCAGAATTCCAAAAATGCGATGACGTGTGGTCTGCGCTTTTGGAGTAATAATACTCAAACGCTCCCCTACTAAGGCATTCATGAGGGTGCTTTTCCCAACGTTAGGATTCCCGATAATATTGACAAAGCCACTTTTGTGTTCCATGGGGCAAAGATGCGACAATTGTGGCC
>CAJXTR010000033.1 GCA_913060465.1 uncultured Cryomorphaceae bacterium
GACGAATTCAACAAGTTGATCGAGGAAGGATTGAAATAAGATCTTTTTCAAACAGTATAAGAAACCCGGCCTTTGGCCGGGTTTTTTTTGCCTCAATTTTGAGCTATCTTGTAAGTAACTCGAAACTAATTAGAATATGATTGATTTATTCATGATGGGTGGCCCACTGTTCATGGGCATCCTAACCGTCGTTTTCCTCTTGATGATTGTCGCTGCTGTTCGCAATGGCTGCGTTAAAGAACTAGGTATGCTTGCCCTAGCCATTGGCTTTTTGGGCCAATTAATAGGTCTGTTCGGCGCCTTCGAAGGTATCGAACAAATGGGTGGTGTAAGTCAGGCGATGCTTGCAGGCGGCCTTAAAGTAAGTAGCATCACTTCGATCTATGGCTTGTTGATCTACATCGTGGGAATGATCATCCAAGTGGTGAAGAAGTTTATGGCTTAGGATTTTTGCGCGCGAAGCGCGCAAAAATCCCAAATCCAGCCTTTTAAAAATAAAAAAACGCGCCCGGAGGGCGCGTTTTTTTATTCCTAAGAATTCCATCACGGACATTCAACTCTTGATACAGTGAGGTAGGATGGGGTAGAACCGCCACCTGCAGTAGCAGAATCGAGGATGCCGGCATCTAAACAGGTGTCTTCAGCGACTAAATTGGATGCGTCGAGCTGGTATTCAAATCCATCCCAAGTGTAATCGTCTTCGTAAAGATCACAATCACAGAATGCATTTCCACACGAGGCAAGGGCCAAGCCAACGCCGAAGATTAGTAGGGCTTTTTTCATAAGTGTATTATTTAGCGAGTTTGTTCTCTACTAATATAAACACAAAGATTTAGTCCATCAGGCTGTTTGGCGCATATGGTAGGTTCGCCTTCTCCGCAACCTTATCTACTACATCAGTGATATGTATTAATTCGTTAGAACTTCCTGATGAGATGCCATGACCCATCATCAAGAAAGGCACATGGGTATCGTAGAGGTAGCCTGTACCATGTGTGGAGCCCGTAGGACCATAAAAGATGCAGTTAGGCTGAAGTTGGAAAACAAGATCACCAGCGAATCTGGATTGGAAGCCTTGGTGGAGTTTGAGGGCCAATTCTTCCGCACCAGGACGACGCACGTCATTGGCAGTGTAAACATGTACGAAAGGGTCCAATTGTTCAATGATTTTTGCAATCTCCTCCGCGTACGGCTTAGCCCATTCATTCAAATAAATGTGGTGGTTGATGATGCGTGCAACGGCACTTTCAAGGTTGGTTCCAATCTTTAATTGGGCCTGAATGGCATCATTCATCATTGCGACAACATCGGCATTCGCATAATTACGGACATCATAACCGTAGTTGCGCAAATGGTTTGGGTTCTCACTCGCGCCATGGTCCGCAGTGAGGTATATAATGTATTGGTCGCGACCCACTTGCTTATCAAGTGCACGAATCAGTTCTCCCAGCTGGCTATCTAGTTTCAAATACATATCGTGCACCTCCATCGAGCGCACGCCCCATGTGTGGCCAGCGTAGTCCGGGGATGAGAAGCTAACGCCAAGAAAGTCAGTGTACTCATCCGTGCCCAAGCGCTCCTCATTTAGAATCGTTAGGGCCATTTCAAGCACCATTTCATTACCAACCGGCGTATTCTTCAAGATACCCAATCCCTTTTGCTGAACCATTTTTTCTAGGTCGTATGGGAAGCTTGAGGTCTCATTGTTGAGTTTAGGCTCGTATGGATTTTCGTCTTCTAGACTTAATTCATACTTACGCTCGGATAGTTCCAACCGCCAATCGCGCTTCATGCGACTCATGGCCAATTCCTTTTTGTTGAACTTTTCTACATAACCGGGTAGTTCGTCCATGTAATAATCGGACGTAACAAAATGCATAGCGCCATCCAACCAAAATGCACCATTCGCAAAATGTCCGGCAGGAAAGATGGCCCCACGATCTTTCAAACTAACCCCAAAGGATTTACCCATCTGATTGGTGTGCAACTTAATGCCATCGGAAAAAGTGAGCGATCTCAAATTCTTAGGCGAGCGCTTGCTGCTACTCTCCACTGTACCTACGGGGCGTACTTCGTCGTCTTGGGCACAATACATTTCACTAGCGGTTCGGTTGTCCCACCAATTGTTTGCAACCACACCGTGGTATTTCGGGGTCGTCCCAGTTGAAATGCTCGCATGTCCAGGCCCAGTGTAGGTGGGGACGTAGTTATAATGCGTATTCGAAAAAGAAAATCCGCTATCAAGCAAAGTTCTAAATCCACCGTCCGATGCAAACTGGCTGTTGAAGCGCAGTAGGTATTCTGCACGCATTTGGTCCACGACTACTTGGACCACAAGTTTTGGTTGTGCCCAAAGCTGTAAGGTTAAGAAACAGAGGATAGCTGCTCCTCTAAAAGCTCTTTTTGCGTATTTATTTTTTCCCATTCTTCCATTTTGCCGTTCACCACGGCCTTTTTCTGTTCGTATTTGGGGTAGAAATCGGGATCGGCCATAAGTTCTTTACACGCCTCAGGGTCCGCAAGTTGCTCATCCCAATTCCCTAATTCTCCTTCTAAGGTCTCAATTTCTTCCTCAACCTGCTCTAATTTACGTGTTAAGGATTTTAAATCTTTTTTCGCTTGCTTCTTCGCCTTATAATCAAGGTTGCTCTCCTGCTTTGGGGCCAATTCTTTTTGCGCCTCTTTCTTCGCAGTCTTCGCCTCAACCTGACGCATACTTTCAAGCTTGCGCTGCTCGAGGTAATAATCAATACCACCTAGGAGTGTTTTCACTTGATGATCGCGGAATTCCACAGTTTTAGTTACTAAACCTTCCAAGAATTCACGGTCGTGACTCACCACGAGCAGTGTCCCGTCAAACTGCACCAAACTTTGCTTTAATACATCTTTGCTGGTCATATCAAGGTGGTTCGTCGGCTCATCCATCACCAAAAAGTTGATCGGCTTGAGCAAAAGTTTACACAAGGCTAATCGGCCCCGTTCACCACCACTGAGCACTTTAACTTTTTTCTCGACATCCTCGCCACGGAACATAAATGCACCAAGCATGCTTCTCGCGTGCTTGCGCATCTCTTCAGGGGAGGCATCTTCTATGGTTTGCAACGCCGTCTTGTTACCATCTAACTCATCCGCTTGGTCTTGAGCAAAATACCCGACCATCACATTGTGGCCCAACTCAATGGTACCTTCGGCCTTAATTTCCTTCAACAAGGCTTTTACTAAAGTCGATTTCCCTTGGCCGTTTTGACCAACAAAAGCCATTCGATCGCCGCGCTCTATCTCAAGGTCAACACCACGTAAGACTTGATTGTCGCCGTAAGTCTTCTTAACGCCCTCAGCCTTTGCTACGACCTTGCCACTTCGCGGTGCCGGCTGAAAACGAAAATGCATTGCAGAGGTATCTTCCTCATCGACTTCAATGCGTTCCATACGGTCCAATTTCTTGATCAAACTCTGAGCAAATGATGCCTTACTGGCCTTTGCCCGGAACCGTTCGATCAATTCTTCCGTTTGTTTTATCTCGCGCTCTTGGTTCTTCGCGGTGGCCAATTGCTTCTCGCGTAAATCCGCACGAAGCGATAGGTATTTGGTATACGGGGCGTTGAAATCATAAGCTTTACCCATAGTGATTTCGATAGTCCTCGTGGTCACATTGTCCAAAAAAGTACGGTCATGACTCACAACCATCAAAGTCTGATTGCTGTCGCTCAGGTGTTGCTCCAACCACATGATACTTTCAATATCCAAGTGGTTCGTAGGCTCATCCAACAGCAAGAGATCCGGTTTCTGCAAAAGCAATCGGGCAAGTTCCGCACGCATGCGCCAACCTCCAGAGAAGGTATTCAGCTTGTTATGGAAGACCTCTGGCGTAAATCCCAGCCCTTTTAAGACCAATTCAACGCTTTCGTCGAGATTATCCCCACCCAGCAGACCAAATCGTTCACTGAGCGTGCTCAACTCTTCAATAAGTCGCATGTAGGCATCGCTCTCATAATCCGTCCGAACCTCAAACTCCTTGTTGATCTCTTCCATGCGCTCATTAATGCGCATTATTTCATCGAAGGCACTGCGCGCAATGTCCATGATGCTTTTCTCCATGTCCATTGCTAAATCTTGGCGCAAAAAACCAATGCGCATGTCTTTAGCCATGTTCTTGCTGCCTTCGTCTAAAGCGTAATCGCCAGCGATAAGCTTGAGCAAGGTTGATTTTCCTGCTCCGTTTCTACCGACCAAACCTATGCGGTCACCGGGGTTTACTTGGAAACTAATTTCATTAAAGATGGCCCTGCCACCGAAAAAAAGCGATGCTTTGCTGAATCCTACTACCATTGTGACAAAAGTATCAAAAAGCCCCGCGGTAGCGTTGTATTTTTACCTCACAAATCAGCGAACTATCAAGATGTTAAAAGGCACGAAATTTTACGCAATCACCAAAAACAAATGCCCACGTTGCATGGAAGGTGATATTTACCCGGATAACAACCCGTACCACTTTAAAAACCTCTCTAAGTTCAATCCTCGCTGCGGTTCCTGCAACCAAAATTTTGAACCAGAACCCAGCTTCTACTATGGTGCGATGTATGTAAGCTACGGCTATACGGTTGCACTCTTCGTTGCGGTTTACATCATCTTTTCAAAATGGATGCATTGGGAAATGTGGCCAACTGTGGGCGCGCTAGCAGTCCTTCTAGCCATACTAGCTCCCGTACTGTTCCGATTATCACGTACTACTTGGCTTTCGCTCTTCGTGAAATACGACAAAGACGCCAAAGACAACTGGGAAAAAGAAAAGAATAAGCAGGCTTAGGCGAATCGCTGCGGCAGACATTCTTCTATAAGTGGTGCGCCATAGAGGAGGTGCTCCGCCAAAACTTGTGCGAGATATGGTGCCATCAACACCGCCCGACTACCCATTCCATTAAAAACCCAAGTATTTTCTTTGTCAGGATGGGGTCCAATAAGGGGGCGTCGGTCTTTTGATGCAGGCCGAATTCCACTCAAATGATCCGTAACAGAATATTCAGAATCCCACACTTTTTGAATGTGTTCTTCTAACTCGGCACGCTTCTCTGGCGTTGGACCTTTATCAAAACCATCCCATGCATAAGTTGCACCAACCGAGGCTTGATTATCCGCCTCGCCGAGCATGAAATGCCCTTGATGAATACATTCCTTTTCCAAACTCACAGGCAATTCAACCTTTAAGACCTCACCCTTAACTGGTGCAAAACCTGCAACATTATGTTGCGCCTGTCCCGTTGCCAATTGCATTCCCTCGCAAGAAATAATGGAATGCGCGGCTATATCTCCGTAGCTGATTCCTTCACTGTGCGGCTGCACCAAGTCCCAATCAAATCGACCTTCCGTGTAGGCGTCCAATTTCACCAATGCCTTGCGCACGCCCTCAGTCATGGCATTTACGTGTACCCTTCCCGTAGCTTTAGTCATTGCGGATCCGTGCTGTGCGATAATATTAGGAGGAGTAGGGTGTATCTCGTCATTGAGGTAAGGCTTGAATCCAGGATTATCTGTTAGCTCCATCCATTGATTCTGCTCTCCGGGATTATGAAATACACGGCGCAGCGGCAGCGGCTCAAAGAAACTTGCCCCTGTCCATGATTCCATATCTGGATACACCTCGTGAAGGTTGGCAATCATTTCGTCCGCCATCCAAACTTTTTTAAGACGCTTAAGCACTATGGGATTCCACAATCCTGCAGCCACGCGCGAGCTTTGGTTTTCAGCTGGCAAATCAAAGACATGAACACTAGCGCCATATTTCATAAGCGTGTAACTCAACACACTTCCTGAAATACCGCCTCCAACAATGATGTAATCTACGTAGCGCATAAAAAAACTCCTGCTACAAAGGTAGCAGGAGTTTTCCGTATCTGTTTGTATTGACTGTACTTAGTACGTCCACATATCATGCTCTTTGTTTCTCAAATCTTCTTTGATGCGTGCTGCTTCAAGAAGTTGAGACATCGCGCTGTTTCTCTTGTAATCAGAAATGGTACGGTCGTATACGTTGTCCATTTTTGTGATCACAGAGTTGAATTTGCGGAAGTGCATGATTTGATCAAAAGTCAAACGTTGGTTATTGTTCTTCTCGTTGTATGCAACTGAAGTAGCCATAGCATAACGTGCATCTGGGAACCAAATCCAGAATGGATTGTAGGTCAATGATGGGTTACGTGGATCGCGTACTTCTGGTGCAATACCGATGATTCTGTTTTTCAACTCACCTCTTTGCTTGTCAAAATACCAGTCGCTTTTCAAGTGGTAAGCTACCACGTTGTTTGCTTTAATGGTAATGGTATCGATAGCTAGTGGCGGACCAAACGGATCATCCGGATCAGGAATAGTATCATACTGCTCAATCTTCTCACGAACCTCATCGATAGTCAATGGAAGCTCGAAACGATCGTCCAAGAAAATTTCAGTGATAGTGTTTTCAGTGATGATGCCGTCAACCAATACATCCCACAATGCCTTACGATCTGGCATAGGCTTGATCGGGTAGTATAGTGGTAGGTTGATTTTCTCACGAAGATCAATACGCTCCCAGTGACGCTCAGACCACAACATATCGTCTTGACGTAGGAAAGGATAAGGAACTACGCGGTTATTGCGGTAGTGCTTATTGAATTCCGGAACGATACCATCGTCCGAAGGATCGAGAATCTGTGCATTCGCGCTTGAGTAGGATAGACCTACGGCAACGATAGCAAAAAGAAGCGCTTTAACTCGTACCATATTAGTTCAAATCAATAGTAATTGGAGCAACCTTAGGCTTTATACCTTTTTGTGTAGTTGCTTTAATGTTTCTGATAATAACTGGTGTCCCAGGTTTTGCTTTATCAAGTGCTGCCTTCGCGTTAGAGCTAAGTGAATTTCCTTTACAATCAATAGGAGCGAAAGGAGGAATGATAATTTGGAAACTCGTCACGCGGAGTGGCAATTCGAAATCAAAATTGTTGAATACGGCTTCAACCTTAGCTCTTTTGATAAGATTTGCAGACATTAATCCATCGGTCTTACCAAAGACTTCACCGGCCGCGTCTGGCAAGTTCTTTACACGGAACTCTTTAGATCCCATAGATTTCGTCGTACCGTCTGCTTCTTTCACACTAACAGAGATCTTCATAGTACCTCCTGAGTTGCGCGTAACGTCGGCTATGTAGGCATTACCTACTTTCTTAACGCCAGGACCATTCACGATCAAGTTTGATGGATCAACACCAGGAACACTCACCTCAAGTGGATTATCTACACCACGGTAGAGCACGTTCATCTTGGTAGGAGAGATTACAACACTTGGTGGTGCAACGTTATAGGTTTGCTCGTTAATTGGGTAAGATTTTTCTTCTCCATTGGTGATCAAACGAATTTCACCGCTCCATTTTTTGGTACCAACGCCGTTAGCTGGAAGTGTAATGTTCGCAATACCGTTTAAGATATCTTCCTCAGAGATTTCCTGTCCGTCGATAATAAAGGTAGGGTTTTGTGTATCGTCGAAAGCAGCAAGTAGAACCTGTGCTTCATATTTATCACCTTGAGTTACAAACGTACTCTTAGGGATAACGATTGGCATTACACCTGTTACCTTGATATCACGTGCGTTAATGTTCGCCTGCAAGTAATCAATGACGTTTGCCTCAGAAGTACGAATATCACTCTGCATACCGGTCAAGAACGTCATTACCGAAATCAGTGGGTAATGCTCGAACTTCGCTTGCTCCCATGATACTTTTGCACCATCGTGCATGTGATCGCTCAAATCAAACGTATGATCCAAGGCGTCCGTCAATGAAGCATTACCTGTTGATTCTTGTTTCAAGAAATCGCGGTAGGCTGCCATGGCGTTTTTCAACTTAGGACCGTTTTGTTCGATAAGGAAGTAGTTTGGTGCTACTTCACGATCGTCCATTTTCTTAGGCTTACCTGGGTTTTCTTCATCTTCACCACCTGAACGAACCACGAGCTCTTCTTTCATGTCTTCGATCATGTTGAAGAGTTTATCTGATTCAGCTTTTACTTGAAGTGCTTTGTCTCTCCAAGGTCCAGCCTTAGCCTCGTTGTCATTCGCTGCACTTTGGAATGCAGCATATATGAAGTCGTTTTGGTTTTCTACTGTTTCAATAGAAGCTTTTTGGCCCAACATCACTTCATAGAATGCGTCCATCACCTCGCGGCTTACATTAAGTGCGAGAAGTGCCGTCAACACGAGGTACATCATGTTGATCATCTTCTGACGTGGGCTTAAATTTCCTCCTGCCATTTTTTGTTTTGTTTAGGGTTAATTAATCGGTTTCAGGTCGATTTATTTACCCATGGCTGTAAGCATACCACCGTAAACGCTATTCAACGTTTCTAGGTTGCCTTTCAATGTTGAGATCTGTCCAGCAAGGTCGCTTGCATCTGTTGAAGCAGTAGCAAGTTTTTCCATTACGTCGTTCTGACGTTCTACCTGAGCAGTCGTATTTTCCAGTTGTACTGAGTACAATGCATTCAAGCTTTCCATGTTACTCGCGGCAGAGTTCAATTGCTCACTGTATTTTGCAGTTGCACCTGCTGCATCAACTGCACCAGATAGTGAACCAGCTGTTTCGCTCAAGCTGCGCATACCTTCACCCAAACGAGCGATAAGTTCAGAATCGATACCACCGTTCTCAAGCGCGTTATCCAACTGCTCGGTAACACTTAATGAACGCTCGCCACCGTCGCCAGTAGCAAGTTCAGGATATACTAGGGACCAATCGTATTCTGTAGCCGGCTTTTCGAATGCAGAGAAGAAGAAGATCACTGCCTCTGTAGTCAAACCAATGACAAGCATGTAGTTCGCACCTTCCCAGTGCATAATTTTAAACATCGCACCAAGAATTACGATAGCAGCACCGAAACCATAAAGTTTCGCCATGAAGTTCTTGAATCTCTTTCCGTTTACGTCGATTAGTGCCATAATTTCTAAATCTAATTTTGAGTTAAGGTCTGTTTGTAGGTCAATTAAAAGTCTTTGAGGTCTCTTCCTAGGAAGCTTTGTACTGTACGGAAGCCAATGTAGCTTTTCGCAGTGTCTTGGTACTCGTAATCACGTGCTCCAAGCTGCATGAAGTATGCAACATCTTTCCATGAACCACCGCGAATCACTTTGCGTTTCATGGTTTCGCTTTCGTCGTCAAAGGCGTTGTACTGGAATTCAGGTGCAACATCACTTTCGAAAGCGTATGATTGTACATCAAATGCAGTAGAAGTCCATTCTGCTACGTTACCTGACATACAGTATAAGTTATATCCGTTAGGAGAGTAAGCAGTAGTTTTTACAGGGTAGAATCCGCCATCTGCAGTAAGGTTACCACGACGTGGCTTGAAATTCGCTAAATAACATCCTGCGCTATTCGTTGCGTATGGACCACCCCATGGGTAAGTAGTTAATTCTTCGCCACCGCGCGCTGCATATTCCCACTCTGCTTCTGTAGGCAAGCGGAAGTCATGCTCGATTAGCTCACCTTCGCGTTTCAGGTAATCACGACGGTATTTGCTTCTCCAGTTCGCGAACGCACGCGCTTGTCTCCAGCTAACACCAACAACAGGGTAGTCGTCGTAGGCTGGGTGCCAGAAGTATTTATCATGCATCGGCTCGTTAAAGCTGTACGTGAAGTCATGAATCCAAACAAGCGTGTCTGGGTAGACATTAATAGTCTCTTTTTCAAAGAAAGAAGAACGATCTGAACTTGCTTGCGTGTTTTTGATGTAATCACGGTAGCCAAAGAGTTCCCCATCGCCGTCCTCGTCTTTGTAATCGTACTTAACGCGGTTCAATCGGCTAGCAGCTTTCTGCTTATTAATCCAGTAGAAGGTGTAATTCAACTGACGCGTGTCCAAGTGACGGTAACCCAACCACTGCTCTTCAGGAGCGAGGTACATGCTTTCCAATACTTCGGTGTACTCTGGTGAAGGGTATCTGTTCTTATCCCACTCTAGGAAAGGATCCCAATCTAAACGACGCATCATGCTATCTGGATAGTTTAGGGCTACGTAGTCTTGGAAGTAAGTTGGATCCTCAGCTTCGGCTAAGTCGATGTATTCAAAGTCCTCTACAAGGCCTTCAGCCAAGCGGGTACGAGCGATTGAGTCGCGTACCCAATGCACAAACTGACGGTATTCGTTGTTTGTGATTTCGGTTTGATCCATGTAGAATGAGGCAATACTCACAACTTTCGCAGGAGCGGTATAAGCGTAAGGAACATCCTCATCATGGTTACCCATAGTGAAAGATCCTTGCGGTATATAAACCATGCCATAAGGTTCGCTAGGGTACCAAGTTGGTCGGTCTTGAACACCTACCAATTCACCGTGATCACTGCTGCCACATGAGGCTAGAAGTGCTGCTGAGGTGAGCCCTAAGAGGAACTTTTTCATAATCTATGTATTTCTACTTTATTCGTTTTTTAAGCAAGCCGCTATATTACAAAAATATAGGGTTTCTGTAACTACCTTTTTCTTTTGGCGGAATTTCAATCGTAAAACAGTACGTCAACATAACTTCATGTGAGCCACTGCTTGAGTTGCGAAGCGTTGATGTGGTTAGGTCGTACGAGTAACTAGCGCGCAAATCTTTGGTGATTTGGTAACCCGCCATAACAGCTAAAGCATCTTGTACTCTGTATGTAACGCCACCCCAAATCTGATTATTGTACATCGCAGCTGCATTTAGGTCTAGCTGCGTCGTCACGAAATCAGTTTTAATCATAGCCGCTGGTTGTAATACAAAGCCATTTCCGAGATCTATATCATATCCACCCATGAGGTAGTAATGACGTTGACCGCGGATTTGTGCATTGAAGCTACCGCCAGTTGCATTCAAAATATCTTTTGTTTCTAATAGTCGGGTGCTGCTCAAGCCTGCATACCAGTTCGTGTGTTGGTAGAATGCCCCGAAACTTAAATCGGTCGCCATAGAACTACTTCCTATGGCAACAAGAGAAGGGTCATTCATGGTTTGAGGTGGTGCCCAAGTGCCTGTAGTGACGTTTTTATTTCTAAGATCTACGCGCAATCCTAGACCTAGTGAACCCCCTGCAAGGTCCATTTGGTAACCGTAACCCAATCCTACGGTCATATCTTGGAAATAGCCAATGATATCATTCGTTACGTTCACAGCAAGTCCGCCGTGTAAAAAGTTGATCGGAATATTGGCATTAAAGTTTTGTGTGCTTGGCGCATTTTCAAAGCCTACCCATTGTTGACGGGCAGCCATTCCAAGACAAATAGCATCTCCTGCTCCGGTTACTCCCGGATTGTAGAAGATTTTGTTATTCGCGAATTGGGTGAACTGCACATCTTGCTGGGCCCAAAGGCTTGAAGTGCAGAGCATTGCGAATAGTGCGATACAGGTTTTTTTCATCTGATTCAGCGCGTACGTGTTTTCAGTTGCCGCTAAAGATAGAAAAATTCCATTGCGAAACGCATAAAGTTGCTTTTGTTATCAAGCTTTTTGTTGCGCCTTCCACCAACGGGAGGGCAGTGTGCCTTGCAATGCTTCTTCGTAATCCTCATAGGCACAAGGCACTAAAGTAGTTCTGTTCTGGTCAGGAGCGCCTTTAGGAATTTCAATCCACCAACGCCCACTTTTTGGACTCTTGTAGAAATTTACTTCATCGTTTTCATCGATCATCACAGTGTATTTCTGATAATCCGATTTGGAACCAACGGGATAATCACCGTAGCGCAATGAAATGCCTTCAAAGAAGTACCACAAAGCGTGTGCGCAAAGGTGCGCGCTTTGTCCCCGTTGGTCTAATCTAGGATTATACTCAAA
The DNA here is from genome assembly GCA_913060465.1 of uncultured Cryomorphaceae bacterium. Classification (GTDB taxonomy): domain Bacteria; phylum Bacteroidota; class Bacteroidia; order Flavobacteriales; family Schleiferiaceae; genus UBA10364. The sequence continues at coordinate 11,822 of CAJXTR010000033.1, forward strand.
TAACCCAAGTTGAGTTAGCTTATCGCTCATCCCAGCGTATCGCGTGATGGCACAAAGTTCAGCGCCCGATAAACCGTGTGGTGAGGTGTAAAAAGTGCCTGGATTATAGCTTTGACGCACTGCGCCAAGGTCTATGCTTACGAGGTCTGCCTCTCTAAGAAATGGTTCGGTTTTAGGGATTTGATTTTGGATTTCCCCCAATCGGACCGCCTCGAAGAAGAGTTTGTCGATCAGATTAATTTCTTCGGGATTGTTGAAATAGGTTTGGTAACCGAGGTTGGTGAAGTTGTATAAGTTATGCGGCTGTTGTAGCACTAGGTGGCTAACGTAGCTTTGATGGTCAAGATCCCGTCCTTCGGCACCTACATCCAATCTTGCATCGACACTAACGACGTTTACTGTCTGTTCAAGCTTGTCATAAGCGCGATAGGAGCCATAGGTGAGTTCTTGCGAGCCACCAATAGTCACTACGATGATGTTTCGCTGAAGCAGTTCTTCGGTGATGTCTTTAAGTGCAGCAATGGTGTCGTAATGTTGCTCGCCCTTGTAGAGGTTTCCTAAGTCTGCGATATGAAAATCCCAATTTCCGGTATAGAGTTGGTAGAGGTAAGGGCGAATGGCATCTGCTGCACCGTCGCATCCTACATTGCGGTAAGCACGTCGATCTTCTTGGACACCAATAATTGCCACCTTAATGCCATCGAGGTCGGGTAATCCGTCCATTTCGGTATGCTTGTGGACGACTCGACCAAGCTGATTGGTATCAAGTACAGGCAATGCGTTTAGAACGCTTTCCGGGATAGGGCTGAGTAATTGCACGGGCAATGATTTTACCCGTCCAATTTAGAACCTTATTTACGCTTGGCACGGCGTTTTGTTGGTCCTGCAGCAATAAGTTCTTCACAACCCGCACGGTCTAAACTTTCCGCATCCGTACCTTTTGGAATCTTGTAGTTGTTGCCTCCAGATTTGATGTAGGGTCCGTAGCGTCCTTTTAGTACTTGGATTACGGGTTCTTCCGTGAATTCTGCAATGATGTTACTTGCAGCGTTGGCCTCTTTTTCTTCAATGACCTTGATGGCCTTTTCCAAGCTTACTTCTTCGGGAGTGTCTTCGGTTAGGCTGTAGAATTTCTTGTTCCACATGACATAGGGGCCGTAGCGACCTACGTTGGCTTTAATCTCCAAATCTTTGTAGGTACCTACCGTACGTGGCAATACTTCCTCGCGCAAGGCCATTTCGAGCGTAGCATCGTAGAATCCGACGTTTGGTGGAAGTTTCTTGAATCGTGGCTTTGTCTCTTCATCCCCGTCACCGATCTGAAATACAAATCCATAACGCGCAAGTTTCACATAAACGGGCTCTCCAGTTCCTGGCTCATGGCCAAGGAGTTTTGCTGCCTTGCCCGTATTCGGGGCGTTTTCGATAAGCGGGTGGAATTGGCCGTAGAAATCCTTTATGGAATCTTGCCAGCGAACCTTTCCTTCCGCAACAGTATCAAAATTCGCTTCTGCTTTAGCGGTGAATTGATAATCCATGATGAGCTTGTAATGCTCGGTAAGGAAGTCGGTAACGACGCGGCCTATGTCTGTCGGGAATAGTTTGTTTTTATCCGCGCCATAAGTTTCTGTCGCTACTTCTTGCTTTAGTCCAGCTGCATCCAGCGTTAAGACGTTGTAGTCGCGTTTATTGCCTTCTAGGCTGTCTTTGATGACGTAGTCGCGTTTTTGTATCGTTGAGATGGTTGGAGCATAAGTGGATGGTCGACCTATGCCAAGCTCTTCAAGTTTTTTAACCAACGAAGCTTCTGTGTAGCGAGGGGTGTGTTTTGAGAATCGCTCAGTTGCAGTGATTTCGCTGTAGCTGAGGGTATCACCTTCTTTTACAGCAGGTAATTGGCCATCAACAGCTTCAGTGTTTTCGTCATCCGTACCTTCAGTATATACTTTGATGAATCCGTCGAAGGTGATGACTTGGCCGCGTGCTGTGAAGCGTTCAGCTTGTGGTGTATTTGCGTTGGCCAATTTTATCGTCGTGTTCTCAAGTTTGGCATCGGCCATTTGAGAAGCGATGGTGCGTTTGTAAATTAAGTCGTAAAGGCGCTTTTGACGGTCATCAGCGCCCGCAAGGGTTTTGCTAAAGTTTGTGGGGCGAATAGCTTCGTGCGCTTCTTGTGCCCCTTTGCTTTTGGTGGAGAATTTGCGTACCTGGTGGTATTCCGGCCCGAAATGTGCTTCAACGTGTTGTGCGATGCCAGTGATGGCGTCATTGCTCAGGTTAAAACTATCCGTTCTCATGTAGGTGATATGTCCAGCTTCATAAAGGCGCTGTGCCAACGTCATCGTTTGGCTTACACTGTACCCAAGTTTCCGGCTCGCCTCTTGTTGCAGGGTCGAAGTGGTAAATGGCGCTGCTGGACTGCGTTTTCCAGGGCGCATTTCAACGCTTTCTACCGTGAAGTTGGCGCCTGAGCAGGCTTGCAAAAAGGCTTTGGCTTCTTCCAAGGTTGGGAAGCCGTTGCTGATATCGGCTTTAAACGAAATGTTTCCATCTGTGAAAATTCCGCTGACTTTGTAGGAGGCTTCTGGAGTATGAGCCTCGATTTCGCGCTCTTTTTCCACGATTAATCGGACCGCAACACTTTGAACGCGACCGGCACTCAACCCACGCTTAATGCTTTTCCAAAGCACCGGGCTGAGCTCATAACCTACCAATCGATCAAGGACGCGACGCGCTTGCTGGGCATCTACTAACTCTTTATTGATCTTACGCGGATTCTCGACGGCACGAAGGATTGCTGATTTCGTGATTTCGTTGAAGACAATGCGCTCGGTATTTTCTTCTTTCAATTCTAGGGCTTCGCTCAGGTGCCATGCAATGGCTTCTCCTTCGCGGTCCTCATCCGATGCGAGCCAAACCTTCTCGGCTTTCTTGGCAGCGGCCTTCAATTCCTTAACCAGAGTTTTCTTGTCTTTCGACACACAATATTCTGGAGTGAATTCGTTTTCGATGTCGATGGCCATCCCTTTATCACACAGGTCGCGAATGTGACCGTAGGAAGACATTACCGTGAAATCGTTTCCAAGGTATTTCTGGATGGTTTTGGCTTTCGCCGGTGACTCTACAATGACTAGGTTGTTGGCCATAATTTTGGAAAGGGTTGAATTTTGCCGCAAAGTAAAAACGAAAATTCCATGAGAAGCAACACCTTATATAAGAGCGGGGTTTGAACTTTTTCCTTATTACTACGTAATAGATTTTTACAAACCGGACAAATTGTCAGTATGTCGATGTATCTTTGGACCATCGCGAAAGAAAGTAAAGTTTTGAGCGATTGATTTTATGGAAGCAAAAACGAAACGCGCAAGCGGAAGGGGCCTCTACGCCGAGGGCGATAAGAACCCACATGAGCACGACGGTACAGTCGTTGAAACAAAAAATCCTACGGGCACCAAGAAGCTCTATATTGAGTCATACGGTTGCCAAATGAACTTTTCAGATAGCGAAATCGTCGCTTCAGTACTGGCTAAAGAAGGCT
>CAJXTR010000034.1 GCA_913060465.1 uncultured Cryomorphaceae bacterium
TGGCGCCGGGATTCTTTTTTATCTTGACAAAAATTTTTGCTTTCATGCTTCGTTTTATAGCCTTAACGGTACTCGCATACTTCATCTTTAAATGGCTCGACAGATTTTTCGGAGGTGGCCGGCCGGCCGGTCCAGCAAAGCCTTCGCCGAAAAAGAAGCGCAGTACATTCTCAAAGAATGTGGGTGAGTATGTGGATTACGAAGAAGTCAAAGACGACGAGAAGTGAAAAAAATAGGCATCATCACCTACTATTGGCCTCCTGCGGGAGGTCCTGGCGTGCAACGCTGGCTGAAGCTGAGTAAATATTTGGCCAAAGAAGGGGTGGAGTTGCATGTGGTGACCGTCGATGCTGATAAAGCCACCTACCCGCTGCGCGATGAGGGATTGTTGGATGAGGTTCATCCAAATATTACGGTTCACCGTACCAATACTTCTGAGAAGTTCGGTGCCTATAAAAAGGTGACGGGTAAGAAATCAGTGCCCTTCAGCGGGTTTTCTGGTGAAGAGGCGAAGGTGAGTTTGATGCAAAAAATCGCCAGGTTTGCCAGAGGAAACTTCTTTGTGCCAGATGCTCGTAAAGGGTGGAATGCGCATGCCTACGAGGCAGCCGTGAAAATTGTTCATACTCATGGCATACAGCACTGGATTACAACATCCCCGCCCCATAGTACCCAATTAATTGGTCTCAAACTCCAAAAGAATTTAGGCATTCAGTGGATCGCTGATTTCAGAGATCCATGGACCGACATATACTATTACCGCAAGTTTTATCCTACCGCGCTGACGCGATGGTATGAAAAGGGATTGGAGCGTCGCGTGTTTTCAAGCTGTGATGCTCTGATTAGTGTGAGTCCAAGCTGGAGCCGCTTATATGAAGAAAAGGGCGGGCTGCCGAAAGGGAGCGTGCACACGCTTACAAACGGTTTCGATCCCGAGGATTTTGGGTCGTTAATTCCACAGCGCCCCGAAGTCTTCACCTTGCTTTATGCGGGGACATTAGCAGCGCAATACCCGGTATCGGAATTGGTTGAAGCGCTGAATACGCTAAGCTTTCCTATGCATATCAAGGTCGTAGGGTCATGGGATGGAAAAAGCGCGGAAGATTTAGCTGGGGCAGGCGATCACATCGAAGTGACCTTTGAGGAATATGTGCCCAAGGCTGTATTGAATCAAAAACTGCTGGATTGCCACATGATGCTCTTTTTGTTGCCAAATGTGGAGAGCGCTAACGGCCACATTCCTGGGAAACTCTTTGATTATTTGGGCGCCGGTAACCCCATTCTAGGATTAGGACCTACGGCCGGTGATGCGGCCTCCATCATTCATGAAGCAGGAGCGGGGCAATGTTTTGATTATGCAGATAAGGCGGCCATTGCGCAATACGTTCAGCAGCAACACGAGCAGGGAGCACCAAGAACAGATACATCGCGCGTTTCGGAGTATGCTCGAGATGTGCAGGCCAAGCGTTTACTTACAGAAATATTGAAATAAAAAAGAGCCGCCCATTTGGGCGGCTCTTTTGTTTTAGAATCGAAAAATGGCACTACGCTTCGGCTTGATCTGAAGTTGAAGCACGCTGCTTCCAGCCCATCCAACCTAATAGTAAGAGTAGTACTGCAGAACCTGCGAAGTTGATTTTACGGCCTACATAGTACGACTTCGGTGCAAATTCAAAAGTAATGGTATGCTTGCCGGAAGGTACTTGAAGACCACGCAATAGGTAGTTTACACGTAGGTGATCTACCGCTTCACCGTCAATATAGGCCTGCCAATCATTGCCGGACCCTTGGTAATAGATTTCAGAGAATACCACAAAGGCATCTCCTCCTTCAAAGCTGTATTCTAAGAATTTCGGGTCATAGGTAGTTAGTTTGAGTTTGGCCGGCGCGAAGTCCGTTTTACTGTTCAAGGTGGAGGCGTATTCCTGCGGTACGATGGCAGTTTGCTTAGGATCAAAGCTGGATAATGCGGCCATTTCTGCATCCGCTGTGGCCGCATATTGAACATTGCTTACGGCCCAAGCATTGCCACAGGCTTGGAAGTTGCGTTGGGCTTGAGGTTGCCCATTTTGTCCTTGCGTGATGACCCATTTTGCATTGAGCATATTGAAACAGGCCATGTTTTGCTTGTTGAGCTGGTTATCAATCAAATCTTGGTAGCGTTGCAGCTTTGCACCATGGTATCCGCCGATGCTCTTATGGTGGTATGAGGTGTAGCTATCGTTAGTCAGTCCAGCGGTAGCATTCCAAACACGGAAGTGTGGGTCAGTGTCCTGTAGGATTTGTTGATTTGCCGCATTAGGTGCGTATTGCATTTCCCACTGGCGCTTTGAGAGGAAATCATCAGTTTCCAATTGGTCCCTGTCAAAAGACCATAAATCAGTCAAGGCTACTACGCTAATGATGGAGAAGGTGGCCAATTGTTTTAGCTTCTCAATATGCCATAGGTACAGTGCGACACCTACCGCAAGTCCCATCATAAGGGAACGTGTAGCAGAAGAAGTGATCAAGCCACGGCGGTCACTGACGAGTTGGTCGATGGAGAATCCCTGCTGTGCGAACTGCGCATCACGTGCCGTTTCTAAATCCATAAAATACGGGGCTAAGAAACCAAAAAGCACTAAGAAGCCAGTGAATAACGCGGCGCCTTTCCACAAGGCATCGAAGCGGGCTTTTTTCTCCATGCCTAGCCAATGCTGTAGTCCTAATAGTCCGTAGAATGGTACTAGGAAGAACAATACCACCATGGCCATTGAAGGCACGCGGAACTTATTATAAAGCGGCAGATAGTCGAACAACAGGCTGTTGAACCACTCTAAGTTGGAGCCCCAACCCATAAAGGAGAATACTGCGATGCTGGCAATAACCCACTGACGAATGGTGCCGCCAACAGTAAAGAAGGCTAAACAGAAGAGGAAAAAGATGCTGGCACCTACGTAATAGGCACCGTTGCCCATACTTTCTCCCGTCCATTTCATAAAAGCTCCTCCCATGTATTGGCTGGCTTGCGCCCGCGCTTGAGTCGGGGACATGCCCTGCTGTCTGAAAGCGCGCAGCAGCTGTTCGTAGGTTTCAGTGCCCTTGGTGTTGTAATCCACGTTCATACCGCCACCGGCAGCATCGGGAATTACGAGCGCAACGGTTTCATAGATACCCGCCGACCAACTCATGGCGTAATCAAAAGAAAGTCCGCCTTCGCCTTGGTTCTGATTTTTCTGTGTTAACTCGCTCTTTCCGCCTCGCATACTTTCTTCCGTGTAGACTTTGGTCGACCAGATATTTGCGATGTTGGGACCGATGGCTAAAACACCGGCTAGAAGTAGTAAAGCTGTATATTTTCCAAACTCAGGTAGTGCTTTCTCTTTAGCGTACTTTACTGCATAGGTCAACCATATGATACCCATGAAAAGTCCAGCGTAATAGGTGATTTGGAAGTGGTTTCGGTGGATGCTCAATCCTGCGAAAAGTGACATCAGTATGAAAGCACGCCAATTCTTTTTCTCTAGAATCAGCAGTAGTGCTAGAATCATCAATGGTATAAATGCAGCGGTGTTGACTTTGGCATTGTGCCCTGCGGCATAGCCTATGATGAAAAATCCGCTGTAGCCATAAGCAAAGCCCCCAATAGCACTGAGCCAGTGGTGCACACCCATTCCTCGCAAGCCGATAAAGGCAGCAATCATTAGGTAAAAGATGATGTAGGTCGATGATGTCTGTCCGCCTATTGCGCGTACCGTTGCGGAGATATATTCGAAAAGGTTCCCGCCGTATTCTGTTGAGATTTGAGTGGTAGGCATACCACTGAACATAGCATTTGTCCAGAGGGCTTCTTCGCCTGTTTGGTCTCTGTAATCGCGCGTTTCTTTACTCTTTGCATACCCAAGTTTGATATCATCTTGGTCTAAAATATCCCCATCAAGGTAGGCCGGGCTTAGGAAGGCTACGTTGATGCCCAGAAGAACGATAATGGGTAAAATCCAAGTAAGTAAAAAGGGTGTGTATTTCTTGATTGACATAGTCTGTATTTGAAGACTACCAAACTAGCAAAACTTGTGGAATAATAGGAGCTATATCGTTGATAATGCTTGATTAGATGTGTATTTTTGAAGTTCAACTGTAGAACACATATGGATAGCGAAAGGGCCAATAACATTGGCAAAAAACAAATTCTAGAAGTGTTGACCGAAGGGTGTGATGAACGCGTTCATCAGATTCCTGAGACCGGGCTCAACAAATACCATTTAAATCCAGTAGAGTATGAAACTCTTTTTCAAAGAGGGTCATGTACGGCAAATATTTTAACGCGCCGTTCCTACAGCGTTGCCAAGGCCTTTTTAGGGAAATACGAGGATTTGAACTACGAGAACTTGTTAGAAAACCAAGCAACACGCTTGCGTACACTCGTTCAAAGTGAGTTTAAGGATCCTTTCGATGTCTACTTCGGCCCTTCGGGATCGGATTTGGTTTACTACCCTTTGATGTTCCAAATGATGCTTAACCCGGGCAAGCGATTATTGAATATCGTAAGTTGTCCAGAAGAGTTGGGATCGGGGAGTAAGTTTGCTTCAGAAACGCGTTTCTACGCAAATTTCAATCAGTTTGGTGATACTATTGAGAAGGGCGCATTTGTCGATCCTTCCAATACTAGCGAGGTTGTTTATTTAGACGCTCGTGATGAAGAAGGAAACATTTTAGACCGCACCGCGGCGATTAATAAAATTATAGGTGATAATAAGGATGCTGCCATTGTAGGTAGTCTGGTTTTTGGCTCAAAATCCGGAATCAAGGATGATCTTGATGTTATAGATACGGATAGCGATACGATGTGGGTGGTTGACTTGTGTCAATTCCGCGTGGACCATGCGCTCATTCACGAGCTACTTGCTAAAGGTGTTATGGTCATGCTCACAGGTTCGAAGTTTTTCCAAGCGCCGCCATTCTGTGCAGCTATGCTAGTCCCTAGAAAATGGAGCGAGCGTTTGAAACAAGTGGATGCTTCAATGATTCAGCCTTACGGCAGCCTGTTCAGCGCCTACGATGTTCCATGGTTCATGGAAAACATGCGAGAGAACCTTCCGATGAAGGAAAACAAAGCATTGCGTCTTCGTTGGGAGATCGCCCTGGACGAAATGGAAGCGTATAGCTATTGGTCCACACGTCAAACGGATAACATCATCACTCGTTGGGCAATGGGTGTAATGAGCAGATTGGAGACTTCGCCGTATTTCAAACTTATGCCAGACCAACTCAAGACGAATATGTCCATCATTTCGTTCCAAGTTTGGGTAGGAGGAAAGGCATTAGATAATGACCAATTAAAATCTCTTTTCGCAGCCATTACTACCGACCGTCACGAAGGATTCAAGGGTGGCTATGACCGAGTATTCTTTGGTCAGCCTGTACAATACGGGGCTAAGAGTTTTATCCGCCTCGCCATTGGTGCATTTACGGTGCGTTCTTTCTTGGAGAAAGATGCCGTAGATTTAGAAGACGATTATAGATTGATAGAGCTCATCGAGACCTACGCAGAAAAAATGTTCGGTTGATTCGTAGAGAAGAAATAAAGTCCATCTTAGAAGCGCTTCTTCCACAGCTGTTAGAGGAGGATAGTGCCGTTATTGGGACGAACCTTGTTGTGCTTCGCCAACGTTTAGATCATTTAAAGGATGTTTTTCCTGCCCATACTTCACACAGTATTGCCATTAAAACGAACCCACATCCAAAGATGCTCGAAACTTTGGTTTCATGGGGATTTGGGCTAGAGGCAGCTTCCATTGAGGAGGTGCGAATGGCCCTTGCTGCGGGATGTGATCCTTCGTTGATTGTATTCGATTCTCCTGTGAAAACCCGTGCGGAGATTCGAGAAATCAGTGGATTAAATGGAATTTTGGTCAATGTTAATGCGCTAGAGGAATTGGACCGTTATGATGCTGACTTCCATGGGATTTTAGGTATTCGAGTGAACCCACAAGTACATACAGGTGCGCCGGAGCTTTTTGATGTAAGCAAGAATGAAAGCAAGTTTGGTGTTCCAGTGGACTACAGGGATGCTATCATTTCCGCTGCCTTAGCTCATCCTGTTCAGGCGCTGCATATGCACAGCGGCTCTCAGATGAAGGATTTGAATATTCAAAAAGGTGCCCTCAAAGAACTGAGACGCATTGCTGATGCCATCAATGAAGAGGTTCCCGGTAAGATTAAAGTTCTTGACATCGGGGGAGGTCTGCCTACGGAGCCATTATCGGATCAGACTAAGATGGAGGCTTATGGCGCCATAGTGGCTGAGGTGTTTAGAGATACGAGTTATTCGCTCGTTACAGAATTTGGTCAATGGGTACATGCTGAGGCTGGTTTTGCTTTGAGTCATATTGAATACGTTCTAGAGCCGAACAAGGTGTTTATCCATTTAGGAGCAGATTTCTTCATGCGCGATGCCTACACCAAACCTCGGTCTTTCCCGCTTTCGGTTTGGACTGAAGATTCAGATGAGGTACTGGGCGAAAATGTATCCATGGATATTGCGGGTCCGCTATGCTTTGCCGGTGATTATTTAGCACATGGGGTTGAATTGCCAATTGCATTGAAAGAAGGAGATTTTCTGTTCGTCGATTGCACAGGTGCAAATACCTATGCTTTGTGGTCTCGCCATTGCTCAAGAACAGTGCCTGCTACGTGGGCTTGGGATGGAAATTCCGTGGTAAAATGGAGCAATAGGTCAACTATTGGTTTTTAATCTTATTTTTGAAGCATAAGCATATATGATGAAGTACCGCTTTTTACTCCTTTTAACCGTCTTTGCCCCGTCGCTTTTTGGGCAAATTATGACGGTATCCGTGGACCAAGACAACTTCTTGGTGTGTCCTGACCAAGTGGTTGAGGTCACAGCAACGCGCTCAACTACAGTCAACAATTCGGTAGCCTTTAATGGCACTTCACAATACTTAGAGATTCCCAACGATCCTGCATTCAATATCGGTACTTCAAGCTTTTCTGTTGAGTTTTGGGTTTTGACAAATGATATGTCAAATACGGAATACCTCGCCGTATATCGCAATACATCTGGCCACGGATGGGCGATCTTTAAAAATGCCTCAGGTACCGTTGGGTTTGCGGCACGCGATAATACAGGAAACTTTGATTTTGTTTTCGGTGCGCTTTCGCAGATTGATGATGGAAACTGGCATCATATTGCAGTCACTTGGAACCGCGGGACTACCACGGCAACCCTATACGTTGATGGCGGGTATGAAAACTCCAAAAACATGAATGTCGGTGGTGATATTTCACATTCTGATGATATCAGCCTTGGTTATGGTGTTTCTCCAACGACCGGGAATCCAACCTATTTGAATGGTGAGATTGATGAATTTAGAATTTGGTCTGAAGAGCGTTCAAGTGGCGATATTCAAACATACATGAGCAACCATTTGAATCCAACTTCTTTCCCTACGCTCGCAGTGAATTTTGATTTCAACGAGTTGAACGCTTTGGATAATTGGTACGATTGTGCCGCAGGAATCACTGCTCCTTATGGAACTAATTCTCCAACGGTGAACATTGCAAGCGGTCCGTCAATGACCTTCAACTTCGCCTACACTTGGACCAACACTTCGGGCAACACACAAAATGGCGCAAACTACCAGAAGTCATTCCGTGCACAAGACACTGTGCTTGTAGAAGCGGGATACTGCAAATACTACTGTACAGATACATTTTTCGTAGATATTGCAGATTGTGATACGGTGAAAGATCCTCGCGATGTGGCCGCCGTTTTTGCTCCGACGGCCTTCACGCCGAATGGCGATACCAAAAATGATTTCTATATCGTAAAAGCAAATGCGATCAGCTACTTTGAAATGCAGGTTTACAACCGCGATGGAAACATCCTTTTCCACAGCAAAGACATCAACACTGGTTGGGACGGTACCTTTGAGAATAAGCTTTGTTCTGAAGGCGTCTACATCGCTCAAATAATGTTCCGCGACATAGAGGGAATGGAATATGTGAAGTACCAGTATTTCTCCTTGATGAGATAAAAGAAAAATTTTTACCGCATAAAAAACCCGAGCCGTAGGCTCGGGTTTTTTGTTTTATCCAATAGATTTCAGTTTACTCGACCCGCGTCCAAGTGGTACTTCGTCCCAGCCAAGTAATGCCTAGAATATAGCCTTTGAAGTATAGTGTGCCGTCCTCGTTCATTTCACAATAGCACTCGTACGTCTTGCCATTCTCAGGGTCATAAATAAGCCCGTTTTGCCATTGCTTGTCTTCCTTATTGTATTTCAGGTCGGTCAATATAATCAGCTCCTTCAGTAAGCGCTTTTGAAGCGACTCTTCAGGATTATATTCGTCACGACGGGGTGAGGTGCCATCGGAGTTTGTGTTGTCCTCTAGCCAGGTGATTCGGCCACTGTAGGTGCCTTTTTGGTTTTTTGTTACGGTGATAATCGAGGATTTTTCCTCATTGTACCATTGGCCAACAATTTCGTTCTGTGCAAGCCCCTGAATGGACCACCCCAATAGGCACGTCAATAGAATTATTCGTCTCACGCTTCCGTATTGTTTTGTTGGTTGCCTTTTTCCAATTGGGCCCCGGAAATACTCGCATTCAATTCAAAGCCTATGATCAAACCAAAGGCATTGACATAAATCCACAAGAGCATGATCAAAAGGGTTCCGATGGAGCCGTATAGCTTGTTATACGTTGAGAAGTTTTCTACGTAAAAGCCGAAACCTTGGGAGGATAGAATGATGAGCACAGTGGCTAATATGCTTCCAGGACTTATAAAACGCCAATCACGACGGCGTACAGGACCGTAGTTGTAGACCATGGATATCCCGAATAGGGTAGCCGTTAGTAAAACCAGCAATCGAGCCCATGCAATGATATCAGCAGTGTACTCCGTCAAATACCCTAGATCCGCCAGCCATCCAGTAAATCCTTCGGAAAAGATCAAGGCCACAATGGCGATGAGAATCACCAAGGTTAAAACCACCGTGAGCATTAAAGCACTCAGGTATTGCCACCAGAAGTTTTTCACGCGAATGTTGTGGTAAGAGATTCCCAGGTTGGCGATGAGGCTAAGGGTGCCGTTCGTTGCGAATACCAGTGCGGCAACAAAGGTTATTGAAAGCAGTCCGCCTCGCTTTATGGTCAATAAATCTTCAATAGTTTCAAAAGCCATCTCCTGCGTACTCGGCGGCAAGACCGTTGCCATCAGTTCAAAGAGCTCGTCTTGGAAAAAGTCCAATGGCAAGTACGCAATCAAAGTAAAAATGAAGATGATGCCAGGAAAAAGTGCCAAGAAAAAGCTGAAACTTACTGAACCGGCTCTCGTGCTGATGGCACCTTCATAAATGCCGCGCAAGAAAAAGCTTAAAACATCCCAAAGACTCAAACCGTCGAACAACGGTGGCTTGACGCTAGATAAAATGCGCTGAAGCGAATCCTTGAAGTTTTGTATCAGTGTTCCCATTAAATGGCCTTTAAGCTCATATCTAACCCCTTGATATGGTGGGTCAAAGCACCAACGCTAATATAATGCACTCCCGTTTCTGCATAATCAACTAAGGTAGATTCTGTAATTCCGCCGCTGCTTTCTATTTCCGCCTTGGTCCCTATTAAAGCCACTGCAGCACGTGTCATAGGAAGATCAAAGTTATCCAACATGATTCGGTCTGCTCCGCTTTCTAAGGCTTGCTCAACTTCGCTCATATCGCGTGTTTCCACCTCAATGGCGAGACTTTTATTCATTTTGGCCAAGTAACTACGAACCTTCTCTACGGCAGGTATAATCCCACCGGCGAAATCAATATGGTTATCCTTGAGCATTACCATATCATAAAGGCCCATGCGATGATTCATTCCTCCGCCAAGTCGTACAGCCCATTTTTCCAATACACGAAAGCCCGGTGTTGTTTTTCGTGTGTCCAGGAGATTGCACGAAGTGTGCGCAATGGCGCTGACCATAGAGTGAGTCTTTGTCGCAACGCCAGAAAGCCGTTGCATATAGTTCAATACTAACCGCTCGCTTTGTAAGAGTTTGATGGCATTTCCTTCAACCCGTAAAGCAACCTCACCGGGATGCACTGCAACGCCATCATCTAGAATGAGCTCAACATTTGCCGTAGGGTCGATCTTTTTAAAGATGTATTCCGCCAGGGACAAGCCTGCAATGATGCCCGATTCTTTGACGATTAACTGGGCATTGCCTCTTTCTTCGTGAGGAAGGCAACTCAAAGCACTGTGGTCACCATCGCCGATATCCTCGGCCATGGCAAACTCAATTTGCGGGTCGAGCAAAGAAAAATTGGGCACTGTAATAAGTGAATCCTTCATATTTCAATGCAAGTTAGCATCTTTGTCAGTGCTATGAAGATCGTATTTGCAGTTATTGGTAAAACTTCTGAACCTTTTATTCGGGAAGGCAGCGCACTTTTTGCGAAGCGCTTGGGACACTATCATGCCTTTGAGCAGCTCGAACTCCCCGACGTTAAAGGGGGCGGAAAGCTTACGCCACAAGCACTCAAGGAGGCGGAAGAACAGGTCTTTAGAAAATATTTTCAACCAGGTGATTGGATTATTTTGCTTGATGAAAAAGGCAAAGAGTATAGCAGTAGAGGCTTCGCTCAACAAATTCAAAAATGGATGAATGCAGGGCCGAAAAGATTAGTCTTCGTTGTTGGTGGTGCGTTTGGATTCAGTCCAGGCATGTATGAATTGGCCAATGGAAAGCTTAGCATGAGCAAAATGACTACTTCGCACCAGCTCATTCGTGTTGTATTTTTGGAACAGCTCTACCGGGCAATGACCATATTGAATAACGAACCGTACCACAACGATTAATGGCCACCTACAGTTTTGAAGGAATTTTAAAAGATTTAAAAGCAGGGAATTATTCTCCTGTTTACTTCTTCGCTGGTGAAGAGCCTTTCTACGGTCAGCAGCTGCTCCATCATATTGAGAAAAACATTCTAGACGAAGGTGAGCGAAGCTTCAATCAATCCGTTCTATATGGCAAGGAAACCAACATGCTCCAAATCTTAGAGGAGGCGAAGCGTTTCCCCATGATGAGCGACCGCATTGTTGTCGTAGTGAAGGAGGCGCAGCATTTAAAAGCTGCGGATTGGGACCTGCTTGCACCGTACCTTGAACAGCCTCAGCCTACGACAATCCTGGCTTTTGGGTACATGCACAAAAAGCTTGATAAGCGCTCAAAGGCGGGAAAAGCAATCAAAGCAAAAACGGTGTTCTTAGAGAGCGATCCATTGCGCGACTATCAGGTCATGCCTTGGTTAGAAAAAGCGCTGATTAAAAAAGGTTTCACCGTGAATCAATCCGTGGTGGCTGCAATGGCCGAGCAGGTAGGTACGGATTTAAGCCGATTGCACAAAGAAGTCGATAAACTCCACATCGCCATGGGCGATCGTCGCGACCTGAGCGCAGATGATATTGAACGCCACATCGGTATCAGCAAGGATTACAATAATTTCGAGTTGGTGGCCGCAGTAGCAGAGCGAAACGTAGCCAAGGCTTTCAAAATCGTTCATTACTTCAGCAAAAATCCTAAGGAGCATCCCGTTCAGATGACCACCGGGATTTTATTCAACTTTGTCAATAATCTGTTGCAGTACCATAGCATGCAGGGCAAGGGTGAGAAAGCCATTGCTAGTGCATTGAAGGTACATCCCTATTTTTTGAAGCAGTTTGCTCAAGCCGCTCGCCATTATTCTGCTGGTCATGCGCATGGGATGCTCGAGGAGTTATTGATTTTCGACCGCAAGTGTAAGGGGGTAATTCCTTCAAGCGCCAACGAGTATGAACATTTGAGAGAATGGCTCATTAAATGCGTCCTTTAGGGCGTACCTTTACCCAACCTATGAAAAGAATCCTACCCCTATTTTTCATCTTCTCTGTCCTTACTGCATGGGCACAACCACAAATGGTTCGAGGCTTTGTGTATGAGAAATCGAATGGAGCTGCGATCCCGTACGCGAATGTCGCGGTAAAAGGTTCGGCGAAAGGTGCTATCACAAACATGGATGGGTATTTTCAGATTGCTGATTTACCCGTTGGTGAAGTTGAATTGACCATTTCCTTCTTGGGATTTGCCACCGCGAAAGAGGTAGTACGTGTCTACAAAAACAAACCCAATACCATCAAGGTCTACCTTGAGGAGGGTGCTGAAATGCTCAAGACGGTAAATCTTAATATTGAGCGTGCAGAGAAAAAAGTCAAGGTTAATACGGCTGTAGTTAACCTTAATCCAAAGTCTATAGAGACCTTCTCAGCTGGAGGTGATCCGGATTTGATGAAAGCCATATCTGTGCTGCCTGGGGTAGTTACTACCGGGGATCAAGGAGGCCAATTATACATTCGCGGTGGGGCGCCTATTCAAAACCTAGTGTTGTTGGACGGAATGATTATTTATAATCCCTTCCACAGCATTGGTTTCTTTTCGGTATTTGATACGGACGTCTTGCAGAGCGCAAAAATTTACACGGCAGGTTTTGGTGCTGAATATGGATCGCGAAACAGTTCCGTAATGGACATTCGAACACGCGATGGGAACAGGTCCGAGACTACT
Organism: uncultured Cryomorphaceae bacterium; assembly: GCA_913060465.1. Taxonomy (GTDB): domain Bacteria; phylum Bacteroidota; class Bacteroidia; order Flavobacteriales; family Schleiferiaceae; genus UBA10364. The sequence continues at coordinate 12,588 of CAJXTR010000034.1, forward strand.
GGAAAGGTATATTCCTCGACCTATATGAGCAAGGTCTTGGTCGAGACCCCACTTGGTAAAAGGGACAAAAACGGATTAGCGAATAACAGTTTGTTTTTAAGTGGTAAGACGAGTTACCTGAGGCAATCGGCCCCCATTTTCTACCCGTACGTGGAAACGCGTTTCGGTGGGCTTCCATTTACCTTTAACGACATCTACGGAAAGTTTACTACCCAGAGCAAAGGCGGTTCTAAGCTGAGCGCAAAAGCATTCAATTTTTCAGATGCGGTGATGCTTGATAGCGCCCAAGGTATCCAATGGAATAGTTGGGGCTATGGGGCGAACTTTACTGTGATTCCTCCGGCTTCGGCAACATTAATTCAAGGTGATTTTGCGCAAAGTCAATACTTCATTTCAAGTACAGAGAACCCAGACCAGCCAAGAAACTCTACCATCAATGGATTCAACGGAGGGCTAGATTTCACGTACTTTATTGGCAAGGCGGATGAAATCAAATACGGGTTGGATCTCATCGGCTACACCACAGATTTTAATTACACCAACTCTTTGGGTCTAGGACTCAACCAGCAGGAGAGTACGACCGAGCTGGGTGGATTTTTTAATTACCGAAAAGTGGGGACCTTACTCATTTTGGAACCCGGTATCCGATTCCATTACTACGGCTCCCTTTCCGAGTTGAGCGTTGAGCCGAGATTAGGATTGAAGTACAGCATCACAGAAGATTTTAGATTCAAGGCCTCAGGGGGTAAATACAGCCAGAACCTCGTTGCGGCGAACAGCGATAGAGACGTGGTTAACCTCTTTTATGGATTCCTTTCAGGCGCTACCGATCTTCCTTCGAACTTCCGCGATCGTTCCATTACTTCAAAACTTCAAAAAGCGATGCATGGGGTGGCTGGTTTTGAATATGATCTTGGGGATCATTGGGACCTTACTTTGGAGAGCTACGTGAAAGATTTCTCTCAACTCACCAATATCAACCGGAACAAACTCTACGATGATGTTCCTGCCTACAGTGACCAGCCTGAAATCTTGCGTAAGGACTTTATCGTCGAGCATGGATGGGCCTATGGTTATGATGCATTAATCAAATTTGAGAAGGGTCGTTACTACTTCTGGGGCGTATATGCTTGGAGTAAAGTGCAGCGTGACGATGGTATTCAAGTATACGCGCCGAATTTTGACCGTCGCCACAACATCAATTTGGTTGCCAATGCGAAATTGGGCGAAGAAGAAAAGTGGTTCTTTAGCGTTCGATGGAATCTGGGAACGGGATTCCCGTTCACCCCAACGCAGGGGTATTATCCAGGAATTGATTTCTTGGACCCATTAGGTAATCCCGATATCAATTTTGATTACACAACGGCCAATGGGGATCCAAGTGTGCTCTACGGCGTGCTCAATGGAAATAGACTGCCGACGTACCATAGATTAGATGCGTCGTTGAAATACACGACGATGCTGAAAACAGGTCAGGCTGAAGTAGTTATCGGTGCTACAAACATCTACAACCGAGAAAATATCTTCTATTACGACCGAGTAGCGGCAGCACGGGTAAATCAATTACCCATAATGCCGACGATTAGCGCAAGTTTTGCCTTTTAATTGGCCGTAAAAAGAGGTACTTTTGCCCTGTTTTGATTGAAACTATGGCAACCACAAAGTATATCTTCGTCACCGGTGGGGTGACCTCCTCTTTAGGTAAGGGAATTATCTCAGCTTCATTAGCGAAACTTTTGCAGGCCCGCGGTTATCGTGTGACCATTCAAAAGCTAGATCCATATATCAATGTGGATCCAGGTACTTTGAACCCTTACGAGCATGGCGAATGTTATGTAACTGAAGATGGTGCCGAGACTGATCTTGACCTTGGTCATTACGAGCGTTTCTTAAACCGTCCTACTTCGCAGGGCAATAATGTCACTACGGGTAGAATTTACCAGAGTGTTATTGAAAAGGAGCGCCGTGGAGATTACTTAGGGAAAACCGTTCAGGTTATTCCTCACATTACTGATGAGATCAAAAACCGCGTTAAAATTCTTGGTGAGACTGGAGAGTTCGACATCGTGATCACTGAGATTGGTGGTACCGTAGGGGATATCGAAGCTGTGCCTTACATCGAAAGTGTACGTCAGTTGAAGTGGGAGCTCGAGCGTGATTGTATGGTGGTTCATTTGACCCTGTTGCCATTCTTAAAAGTTACCGGTGAGTTGAAGACCAAGCCTACCCAGCACAGTGTGAAGACCTTGTTGGAAAGTGGGGTACAGCCTGATGTTTTGGTATGCCGTTCTGAACACCCGGTAGATGAAGATATTCGTCGCAAGTTGGCGTTATTTACAAACGTTCGTCCGAACAATGTGATCGAATCACGTGATGCGAGCACCATCTATGAGGTTCCTTTGTTGATGTTTAATGAGAAGTTGGATGAGGTCGTTCTCAACCACTTTGATTTGCCAACGAAAACGCAACCAAACCTTGATAAATGGCGCGAGTTCTTGACTAGACTTAAGTTCCCGAAGCGCACGGTGGAGATTGGTTTGATCGG
>CAJXTR010000035.1 GCA_913060465.1 uncultured Cryomorphaceae bacterium
GTTGAGAAACGCTCTAATGACGGAAGATGACTTCATCCTCAGCGACACGACGACGTGGTCCCCAGAAACCCTCTTTTGTTCCCTTACCCACAGCAATGACCATGTTAATTTCTGCACCACGCGGAAGGTTCAGTTGTTTCTTTACCATTTTGGCATCGAATCCTTCCATCGGGCAAGTATGGTAGCCTTGAGCCGCACAACTCAACATGAAGTTCTCAGCAGCTAGCGCACAACTCTTATGAACCGATATTCTCTGACCTGCGTGGCCTTCACCGCGAACGATAGGTCGACGTAGACCGACAAAAAATGTGGATATCCTACGGAACAAACCCATGAGGCCTAATCCATCATTGAAGTAAAATACGGGCATAAGCATGCCGTAGTATTTTTTTCGAAGTTGGATAGAACGCGCTTTAGGATCGCCAATTCGCTCCGCATCCTTTTCGATTAAATCTAAATGCCATTTTACTCGCTTTCGCCACAGATCACGACGTGTTACAAATACTATCAACTCTTGCGCAGAGCGTGCAGCCATTTGACTGAGACAGGCTTCAACCATTTTTGCCTTTGCTTCAGGACTTTTGGTCCAGTGAAACTCCCAGAGCTGCATGTTACTGCTATTGGGGGCGAGCGTGGCGTGCTTTAACGCCTTTTCTATCACATCCGCTGGAACGGGAATATTTGGATCGAACTTTCTATTCGATTCCCTGAATTCAATGATTTCGTCAAAGGTCATAATGCAGGATTTAAGGCATTAATCTACCCCAGTTTGCAAGATGATGGTGACCTTCATGTTGACTTTCTAGGATGTTCTTGTACAATACTTCACCATCCTTAACCACCCAAAGTACACTTGAGTTCTGTTCTTCGATAAAATAGCCACCACTAGGTAATTCATCTACCAAGCTCTCCGTGAACGAAAAGATTTGATTTTCGTTGAACACGGGTTGTTCTACATGTTCAAACTTTCCAGTTTGTAGATAGTAACGCTGTATGCCCGAGAATTGCTCATCAACTACGATCAGGTTTTTACCTAATCTGTGTTGATCAGGACGCTCTCCCTTTAACGTCTGTCCACCGTTATTGAAGAAGATGATTGTAGAATCACTCTCAATATCGACATCATGCTGACTCATGAAAGGACCTTCAATTAATTCGATCACCTCACCGGTAGAAGGTCGGTAGTGCATGATCCACGAACTCGTTCTTGAGGAGATGAATACATCACCAATTTTCATTAGATCTGAATCAGTCAAAACCGGCTGAACATCGTTGATATGCAATGGATCACCTGGAGAATCTGATTTAATCAACAGGTGGGTGAGGTCATTCTCAATCAGGATTTCAGTAACACTTTTGTGGTATAGAATACGTCCGGTTTCAGCATCGAACTGCGTAATGGTGTTGTCAATGAAGGGGAATTCACGTCCGTCAATGCTGAATTTAGCACCATAGTAGATGTGTTCTCCGTTATCCTTTGTGTACGTATTGGCCCAAAATGTACCATTAGCCCCCATGTTGATTGCATGGTGATGCGCTATGGTGTCCTGTTTCCAGAGTCGTTCGCTGTTCTTATCAATCTTGATCAACCCAGTAACCCCGTTCAAAGAATAGATGATACTTGAATCAGGCAGCATCAAAGAATGCATGATGCGGTTGTGAGGATTTGCAAGGCGATCGACATGCCAAGTTTTTAGTTCTTCCCCGGTACGCAGGTTCTTAATGGCTATGGTTCGTTTCCAATTAGCATTTGCGTAGCTGATCAATACATTCACATCCTCTTCCAATGTATTGACCGGTTCGAAGTTCTCCGGTGAGGGGACATATACCAGTGGTAAACGCTCAACGGCTTCTTTGGCAATTACTAATCGGTCCGGGAGCGTTGTAAAGAACGTAATGGTACGACTTACATTGTGTGGAACCCATTGTTTACCCTTTGCGGATTCACGAACTACCCAGCCAAAAAGGCTTAGTAGGGTTAATGCAATAATCAGATTAGCTAAGTATAGCGGAAGCTTGCGAAGAATACGTTTCATTCAGAATGATTTACTGTTCGCAAAAGTACGTTATAGCGAACCAAAAAATTAAATTTCAAGGATGAGGCCAATGGTAGGGAGTAATCGTCCCGTATCGCTTTGAATCAGTAGCATATTGTATTTTCCCGGCTCTTGTGGATTTAGAACAGGAGCACCTGCTTCATCGCGTTCAACAGTGAGGTAAGGCATCAACGGAATATCCGAACTGGTAAAGTTCTGAAGATCCAAGAACCAGGTTAAGCTGTAATTTTTCTTGTTGTAGGTCTTGTCCAGTCGAACGTCAATCACGCTGTAGGCTTGTAGGCGCTCGCCCATGATTTGGTCCACATCGAAAATCCCGCGCTGTAATACGTCCCAGTTCGTCGTTACAGCACTGAGTTCTGCATCGAACGGTGTGTACGGCGTACCCGTAGCCCAGCGGTATTTAGCTCCTATTTGCCAGCCTTTTCCCCAAACCTTTCCTAAGACAAGGTTGATGTTGTGTCTATTGTCCCAAACAGTTGGTTTCCATTCTTGAGTGGCGTCCAGGCGGGTTTCGCTATAGCCGAAGTTGTAACTCATGGTCCACCAATAGGTGCCTTTGAGTTTTTGTTGCAAGAAGAGTTCCAGCCCATAAGCGCGTCCCTGAGCGCGCGAAGAGCTTACTTGGTCCCCAACTGCCACATAAGCGCCAATCGCCTGCGAAAAAGTCATTTGATCATCCCATAAGTAGGGCATCATACGGTAATCCTTGTAATATCCTTCGAGCGAGAATCGATACGTCTGTCCATTTTGGAATTCGATTCCCGTGGCGGCTTGATTGACTCGGCCCGCGCGGCTGTATCTAGACCAATTATTAGCTGTATTCGCCAAAACCGTAATGGCCGGGGGCAACTGGGTGTAGCTTCCCAAGTTTCCTTGAACCGCCCATGAATCATTCAAATGATATTGCGCACTCACACGAGGGGAGAGCTGCGCCAACGGATTCATCGTCGTCATATTCAAGGTGTGCATATCCATACGAACACCTACGCTGGTCGATAACCTGCGCTCCAAATAATGACGGGTCAGGTGCGTGAATGCGCCGGCACTCATAAAATCTTGCTGCGCCAAATAATCTACGGTATCAATGCGCTGCACGGCCAAGTTGTTGTTGAAGCGTACGTTCCACATATCGAGCCCATAATCTCTAAACACAAGATTCAGACCGTATTTCCATTGCCAATCTTTACTGACCACATGATGGCTCACGTTAAATCTAGTGTTGGTTTCGGTGCTGCTGTAGTCTAACTGTCTGTCTTGGTCCAACCCCGTGTTACCAATGAATTTCTCCGCTTGGTTGCCCACATGATCACGGCTCAGTACATATTCCCAACGACCGTTGTCGGTGAACGAGCGGTAACGTACACCTAAAACTTCCGTTTGCTGGGTCCCCTCAGGAATGTATCCTACGTTATAAAGTAGGGCATCGCTGCCTCGCCCGTCTGTATATAACTTATAGTCATCCCATCCACCTACGCCGATAATGGTAAGGTCTTTTCTGGGGCCAATTTTATGATGAACGCGCAATTGCGCATCTTGATAGGTCGGCAATACTGGAATATTGAACAGCTTGAAATAATGTTGTGAGAAGCTATTACGACCACTCATGGTGATCAAGGTATTGTCGCCCACAGGCCCTTCTAGCGTAACGCCATAATCCGTACCACCCTGTGTAGCACGTACACCCCAGCGGTCACTACGCGCATTGCGCCCTTCAAGTTGAAGTACGCCAGATAAGGCATCATCCACATCTGCGGGAAAACCACCAGTGACTAGATCCATTCCTTGGATATGATCCAGGTTGATCAAACTCACTGCACCTCCCGAGGCACCCTGAATACTGAAGTGATTCACGGTCGGAAGAGAAATCCCGTCCAATAAGTATCTATTCTCGTTAGGCGCTCCACCTCGCATGGCAATAGCGTAACCGAACGAAGGTTTGGGTAATACGCCTGGGAAATTCTGAATGACCTTACTCAAGTCCAGTACTGCGCCAGGCATTCGCATCATTTCAGAACGATTAATGTTTTTTATGCTCAACGGCGTTTCTGGAGTACGATGAAAGGCATCGGCACGAACTGCAACCTCATCCAACGAAGTGATGCGTTCCACCAACAGGCTCACAAATTCAGGCTTGGTTGAGCGAATCTGTACTTCATGCAAGGTTTGAATCTGGCCAGAAGGGCTGATTGCACGCACATTGTAAAGACCTGTAGGTAGAGATTCGAATACAAATCCACCCGTAGCATCAACGGTTGTTTGACGTGTAAATGTCCCTTGAATGACTTCCACAGTCCAATCGTTCAATGGACTGAGGTTCAATGCATCAAGAGCTTCTCCTTCAAGTGTTCCGGAATTTTGAGCCCAGCTTGAAAAAGAGATGAAAAATGCGACGGTTAGGTAGGGGAAAACGTTACGCATGCCTAAAAAGATTTGACCGCAAAGTTAGGGTCCAAATCTCATTTGGGACATGATATTTATCTCAATTTCTGAGGGCGCTTTAATGCATTAATTCAGCTTGAGCACGAAGTGCCGTAGGATTTAAAATCTGAATCTTTTTGCCTTTCGATTCCACGATACCATCCTTTTTTAATTCAGATAGCAAGCGAATGAGACTCTCAGTTGCAGTACCTACCATATTGGCCAGTTCTTCACGCGTCAACTGAATGTCGATATAGCCATCCGCATGCGTTCCAAAAGTGCTCTCGAGCAGGAGTAAAAGCTCTGCCAATCGCTCTTTAACTGTTTTCTGGGCCAGGTTGGTAACGACTTTACCCCACTCACCCAACTCATGACAACTTTCCTTTAATAGATCCAAACTAAAGGTTGGGTTCTCACGAAGTGTACTGAGGAAGATTTCTTTTGGAATAAAACATGCGCGCACCTCGGTATGCGCAACAAGCGAACCGGCCATAGGCTCGTTGCTCACCATAGCTCTATATCCAGCTAAATCCCCGGGCTGCATGAATTTGATAATCTGGTCCTTACCACGCGGACCTAGCTTGGTCACCTTAGCAATACCACCGTGAACGCAGTAGATGCCATTGACGCGCATACCCTCGTGATAAATTACCTGTCCCTTCTTGAACGATAAGCAAGATCGATTCTTGCTGATATCGGTCAGTTCAACAGTGGTCAATGTGTTTAAATGACTTTGGCTTAGGTGCGGGCAATGCGCACAGTCAGATGGATGATTGCTCATGGGGCTTCGTTTTGGTCTATTAAAGTTATGACAATTATCACCTATAAAGCAAGTATTCCATGTGACTTTTGTAGCAGTAAATCCCATGAGTGAGAACTGTCATTTTTGCGAGCAACCCATAACATCAGGGTTAAAAATCGAGAGCGATAATCGAGCCTTTTGTTGCAACGGATGCGCTATGGCTGATGCTATGTTAAACAATCGTCAAGCGGTTGGGCCTGGACAGAAACTTCTCCAGCGTTACGCGCATTTGGTCGTCGCTGGTGCGCAGGAAGGTCTTCAAGTTTACAATGCTGATCAAGCATCTTGGAGGGTCCAACTTCCCGATATTCATTGCAGCTCCTGCTTAATACTCTTAGAACGTATGAGTGAGTGGCTGGAAGGGGTGTTGGATGTTCGTGTGGATTTTTCAGCCAAACGAGCAACAATCCAATTCAATCCTGAGACCCTTTCAATCGCCGTCCTGGCTGCTTGGCTGGATTATGTCGGGTATCCGCCATCTCTGATTTCTGCAAAGGAGCGAAAGCGCCAAGATTTCTCTAAACTGGGTATAGCAGGCTTCGCCATGGGCAATGCTATGATGAGTGCTTTTCCAGAATACTTTGGCCTGGACTCACAAGGACATGTAGGACTACTAACCGTTTTTCGCTGGAGCACAGCGGTATTCGCGACATTGAGCGTAGTAGTTGCAGGGATTTCATACCTACAAAATGCATTTAAAGCTATCCGTTCTAGGCAATGGTCATTGGATATTCCTATTGCTGTTGGAATGATTGCGCTGTGGAGTTGGAGTGTGTATGAACTCCTGGCCGGTCTGAGCGGAGGCTATTTTGATTCACTAAGCGGTTTGATTTTCTTCTTGCTTTTGGGTAAGATGCTTCAGGAACGAACATATGCAGCCTTCAGTTTCGAACGTACGGTTAAAGATTTTCTTCCTTTGAGCGTGTATTGCCAAAGGGTTGAGGGTTTTTTGAAATTGGACCAATTGGTCCCTGAGGATAACATCACCATACAGGAAGGTGGAATTATTCCGATCAATGTGAAGGTTAATCATCCCATCAGCGTAGACTATAGTTTCTTGACTGGAGAGAGTGCACCGGTCCATCTCGATGTTGGTCAAACGGCATATCAAGGTGGCCGTGTGCTCCATAAGCCACTATTAGGTAAAGTTTTAGACAATATCGCAGAGCAATCGACATCAGACCTCTGGAAAGAGGAAGACTACGGCACCACAGGCTGGGTTAGCGCAAGTATAACGGCATGGTTCACAAGTACGGTATTGATCTTGTCATTCTTCGGAGGATTAGTTTGGTATTTCGTAGCTCCTGAACGTGCGGTTGAAATCGCCGTGAGCGTTTTAATCATCGCCTGTCCTTGTGCCTTATCATTGGCGGCTCCTTTCGCATATGGTACTGCATCTGCCTTGCTTTCGAAGCGAAAATTATATTTAAAAAGTGGACGTGCAGTGGCCGATTTAGCCGCTGTCCAAGTGGCCATGTGGGATAAGACTGGCACATTGACGCAAAAAGGATTGGATAAAAGCGAACTCAGCTTAACTTCAGAGGATGCTGCCGCTGTATTATTCATAGCCAACACATCTATCCATCCTGTAGCCCAATCATTAGTCACATCGCTTTCAGGAATTGCTTCTCAAACACCGCAAACGTTCATTGAAATCAAAGAGGTTAGCGGCAAGGGGTTGGAAGCGAAGGGGCGAGATTCCACATTTTGGCGCATAGGAAGCGGCAACTGGATAGGTCAACCACCAGGGCCAACATACATCGAGAAAAATGGCGAAATCCTAGGAGCCTTTACTCCAGAATGGACGTACAGGCCATTGCAATCAATGTTCAAAAGCCTCGATAAATTGGGCCTTACAAACGTGCTTATCAGCGGAGACCAGCCTAGAGATTTACCGAAAGAATGGAACCAATTCTTCAAAGACCGACTTCATTTTTCATGCTCTCCAAAGGAAAAAAGAGCATTGGTCGAACAGTACAAACGTGGTATGTACCTCGGCGATGGCTTAAACGATGTTGAAGCCATAGATGCGGCCTTGGTTGGGCTGGCTGTTGTTGACAATGTTTTAGGGTATTTTCCAAAGGGAAATGGTGTTATATTTTCTGAGGCCCTTCCAAATCTGCCAGAGTTCTTACGTTATGCGAAACGAATGAAACGCTGGACAAAAGGAGCATACCTCTTATCATTATTCTACAACATTGCCGGTATCGGTTTTGCACTAACGGGCCAATTATCCCCCGTTGTTGCAGCCATCTTGATGCCTATTAGTTCGATCACTGTAGTGCTTTTCAGTACTGCAGGAGCCTATTTGCTTGCACCCAAAGGCTGATAATTATCATCTAAGGAACTGAGCATTGTCATAGGGTACCCTTGCTTCAATGAAGAACTTTGAGCCTGTTATCCAAGGATTATGGGCATTATCTATCTATTACTCTTCTTTTCGCTAATCATCGCAGCTGCATTTCTATGGGCATTTCTATGGAGCAACAGTGATGGACAGTTCGATGACGTAGAAGGACCGGCAATGCGCATGCTTCGCGACGAGAAATCACCTAAATCATCCACCAATTCTTAATTCTAATGGAAAAGGAACTATTCAAGTATGATAATGTCACCACCAGAAACTTTTTGGTAGCGACAATTATTTGGGGTGTGATCGCCTTTTTAGTGGGCGTGACGGCAGCCATTCAGCTGTTTTACCCGGACCTTAATTTAGACTTGCCCTGGTTGACCTTTGGTCGCCTTAGAGCATTACACACCAATGGCGCTATTTTCGCATTCGTAGGCAATGCCATTTTTGCAGGTGTGTACCATTCCATGCAGCGATTACTGAAAACAAGAATGGCCTCAGACCTCTTGTCTAATATTCACTTTTGGGGATGGCAGCTCATTATCGTAAGTGCTGTTATTACATTGCCCTTAGGGATTACCTCTTCCAAAGAATACGCGGAGCTCGAATGGCCCATAGATATCGCCATCACGTTGGTTTGGGTGGTCTTCGGTATCAACATGTTCTGGACCATTTTAAAACGCCGTGAGCGTCACTTGTATGTGGCTATATGGTTCTATATAGCAACCTTTGTCACCGTTGCGGTTCTCCATATTGTCAATAACCTGGAGTTGCCGGTTAGCATGACAAAATCATACAGCATTTTCGCTGGGGTACAAGATGCTTTGGTGCAATGGTGGTATGGACATAATGCGGTGGCATTCTTCCTTACTACACCCGTCCTAGGTTTGATGTATTATTTTCTGCCAAAGGCAGCTGAACGTCCAGTATACTCTTATAGATTATCTATTATCCACTTTTGGGCTTTGATTTTCATCTACATCTGGGCAGGACCGCACCATTTGCTCTACACAGCGTTGCCTGATTGGGCCCAAAGCTTAGGAACTGTATTTAGTATCATGCTTATTTTCCCTTCATGGGGAGGTATGATCAATGGTCTTTTAACGCTGCGAGGTGCATGGGACAGAGTACGAGATTCAGCCGTACTTAAATTCTTTGTCGTAGCCGTCAGCGCATATGGAATGGCCACTCTAGAAGGTCCATTGTTGTCTTTGAAGAATTTGAATGCCATAGCACACTACACGGATTGGATTCCTGCACACGTACATATTGGAACTCTTGGATGGAATGGATTCTTGATTTTCGGGATGATCTATTGGTTGTTGCCGAGACTTTACCAAACGTCTTTGTACAGCGAGAAATTGGCCAATTGGCACTTCTTCATCGGAACCCTAGGAATCATTTTCTGGGCGTTGCCTATGTATGTGAGCGGTTTTACACAAAGTATGATGTGGAAGCAGTTCAACCCAGATGGAACGCTGCTTTACCACAACTTCCTTGATACGGTGACGCAGATCATACCTATGTACATCCTACGCGCCATAGGGGGAACCTTATACCTCACGGGTGCCATACTTTTGGTGGTGAACGTGTGGCGCACCGTGAAAAGTGGTACACTGCTTCGCGAGGAAGAGGCCAGCGCTATGCCATTGGCTCCGAAATACCAAAAGGAGAAAGGGGAGTACTGGCACCGTTGGATCGAGCGCCGTCCGGTCACCTTGCTGCTTTGGAGTACCGTGGTGATATTAATTGGAGGAGCGGTGGAGATCATTCCGACACTGAAGATTGATAGTAACGTTCCCAAGCTGGAAGCTGTTAAACCTTATACTCCGCTCGAGCTTGCGGGTCGAGACCTTTATATCCGTGAGGGTTGTAATGCATGCCACAGCCAAATGATTCGTCCTTTCCGCTCAGAAACCAAGCGTTATGGCGAGTATTCTAAGGCAGGAGAGTTCGTCTATGACCATCCATTCTTATGGGGTTCTAAGCGTACCGGTCCGGATTTGCACAGGCTAGGCGGTAAGTATGGTGACCTTTGGCATTACAACCACATGATGGATCCTACGCGAACTTCACCGGGTTCTATTATGCCACGTTATCCTTGGTTGCTCACCAATGAGTTGGACTTTGAAATTCTTCCTAAGAAGCTGAGTGCTATGCAAACTTTAGGGGTGCCATATACGGACGATGAGGTGGAGACAGCGAAAGAATTGGCTCTCGCGCAAGCAACACGCATCTCTGATGGGCTGAACCAGGAAGAGAATGTAGAAACCCTTCCGTCAGATGAAATCATTGCGCTAATCGCCTATTTACAGCGATTGGGTACAGATATAAATCCAAATAAATAATCATGCTAAAGTTCATCAAACATAGCATGCTTGAAATGGAATCGGTCCATTGGTACCCAATGATTGCACTATTGCTATTTGGTACTTTTTTCCTGGGATGGCTCATTTACAGTGTGACCATGCCTAAAGAAGATTCCAATAGATTTTCGAATCTCCCACTAGAACCTAACGAACTAAAAGAACCGCACCATGAATAAGAAGTTTTTCACCTTGCTATTTATTGCATCCTTACCCTTGATTGGGCTTTGGTTGTACATGGATTTACCTAATGAAACTGCGATTTCGCTGTTGAATAATGGTTCCTATTGGATTATTGCACTGCTTATTGTTTTTATAGGTATTGCCGTATTACGAATGTTTACCTACCTGAACCAGTTGCAAGCGCTTTTACTTAAGCAACAGGCTGAAGAAGCAGGTCTAGAGGAGGAGGAAGCGCCTAAGGCCGTTTCATGGTGGAGTGAATTTTACCTAAAAATGACTGACGCAGTGCCTGTAGAAAATGAGGAGAGCATAGCGACGGATCACAACTATGACGGTATAATTGAATTGGACAATAATCTTCCGCCCTGGTGGAAGGCAGGTTTCTATTTGGGTATTGTATTCGCAGCGGTGTATTTATTGCGTTATCATGTTTTCCAAGTAGATCCTTTATCTCACGAGGAATACGCGGTTGAAATTGCCGAGGCGGACAAGAGTATCGCTGCCTACCTCGCAACAGCCAAAGATCTTGTAGATGAAACCTCTGTTGTTGCGCTAACAGATGCAGCTTCTCTAGAAAAAGGCGCGAAGCTTTTTGCAACGAACTGTGTGAGTTGCCATCGTGCCGATGGTGGTGGGCAGATAGGTCCTAACCTTACCGACGATTATTGGATTCATGGCGGTGATATTACTGCTGTATTCAGCACCATTAAATACGGGGTAACCGGTAAGATGGTGGCTTGGGAAGAAATCCTGCGTGCCAGTGAAATGCAAGATGTAGCAAGCTATGTATTGAGTTTACGCGGTACTAATCCAACCGATCCACGTGCACCTGAGGGAGAGTTGTGGGTCCCTGAAACAACGCAGGAATAATGGATGAGAGTTTCCGCGATAGCATCGCAACCATTGATGAAGAAGGTAAACGCAAACGCATTTACCCAAAGAGGGTAAGCGGCAATTTTGCTAAGGCAAGGCAACGTGTTGCATATGTCCTGCTCATTCTACTCTTCATCGGGCCATGGATAAAAATAGGTGGGCAACCTCTGTTTTTATTGGATGTAATAGGACGGAAATTCGTTTTACTAGGACAGATTTTCCGGCCCGCGGACACGTTCATTTTTGTTCTTTTAATGATCTCCGGGGTATTGAGTGTCATTGTATTTACGGTGGCCTTTGGTCGGATATTTTGTGGCTGGGTTTGTCCACAAACAATCTTTTTAGAGCATGTTTACCGGAGAATTGAATATTGGATAGAAGGGGATAGAAATCAACAAATAAAGCTTAGCAATGGTCCCTTAAATTTTGAGAAAATCTGGAAGAAGGGATTGAAAAATCTGCTTTTCTACCTCATAGCATTTGCGGTAAGTAATGTATTTCTCCAATATTTAGTGGGCGTTGATCATTGGTTAGAATTAGTAGAACTAGGGCCGCAAGCACACCTAGGAACGTTCTCGGCATTACTTGTTTTTTCTGTGGTATTCTACTTTGTCTTCGCTTGGTTTCGTGAGCAGGCCTGTATTGTGGTTTGTCCCTATGGTCGTTTACAAGGCGTGTTACTCGATAGAAACTCGCTTGTAATTTTATATGATTGGATTAGAGGAGAGCCGCGTGGAAAGGGTAAACGTCAAGAAAATGATGGCAAGGGCGATTGTATAGATTGCGGTTTATGTGTCCAAGTATGCCCGACAGGAATAGATATTCGCAATGGCACCCAGCTTGAATGTGTGAATTGTACAGCTTGTATAGATGTATGTGATTCAGTAATGAATAAAGTGGGCAAGGAACCAGGTTTGATTAGATTCGACTCAGTGAATGGAGTTGAGCAAGGAAACCGAAAAGTCATGACTCCTCGAGCCTGGGCATATAGCGCGATTCTATTCATTCTTTCAGGAGTGGTTATTCTATTGCTCGCAACACGAAGCCAGGTTGAAACTGTTTTCCTGAGAATGGAAGGGCAAATTTATCAGAAAGACGGAACAAAGATTGTCAACATCTACGACTATACGCTAATCAATAAATCTGACGAGGCCATGCAATTACGCTTCGAGCCTATTGATCAAAGTGCGGAGTTAATTCTTATTGGTGAGGATGTTATCGTCCTTGATCCGGAAGAAATACGCCATGGTTCGGCTATGTTGAAAATTGAGCGCGAAGAGCTTACAGCTTCAAAAATCAAAGTGAAATTACTAGTTCTTGACGAGGATGGTAATGAGATTGATCAGATTAGTACCAACTTTTTAGGGCCGCTGGTGCGGAAGTGATGATGAAGATGAATTGGGGAACAGGGATCGCTTTGGTACTAGCTGCATTCATGGTTGCAATGGGCTATACCATATACTTAACGACGCAAAATGATTACGAGTTGGTAAATGAAAACTATTACCAACAGGAATTGGAATATGATGCCGTATATCGGGCGATGGTATTGGGAAAGAAATACTACGAAAATGTTGTTTTTTCTAAGGACCCGGAGGGCATTAGATTTAGCCTGCACGGCCCAGTAGATAGTGCCGTTGCCCAATTCATACATCCCGAAAAACCAATATTTGACCAGAAATTATATCCAATAATCGGAGAAGATTTTTTCATTCCACTTGAAGGTGTTCGTAAAGCATATGTGGATTGGACCCTTGAGATCAAACTGTATTCTGCTGGAGAGCTTATAATCCTTAAACGTCCATGGAATTATTAGCCATTTTTGGTAGCGCCTTTTTCTTTGGTCTTGTATCATCAGGTCACTGCACCTTAATGTGTGGGCCCATACAATCGGCTTGGTTGGGTGGAGCGGATGCTAAACTAGTCGTGCGTTACCACTTAGGGCGATTGGGTGCTTACCTCGTTATAGCTTTAGTCATACGACTGGTTTTTTCACAATTAACCTGGTTCGTTGATACAGCAAACCTCACCTTGATGTTAGGTATCTCAATGTTTTTTGGTGCATTGTTTTATTTCATCATTGAGTATTTATTACCCGCATCAATATCAAAGCCGTTTTTAACACTAGGGGCTTGGGCAGGGGCCTTTGCTATTGCACCTCGAATGTGGTTGTTTGGTGTTATCAATGGTCTCTTGCCCTGTGGAATGGTATGGATGGCCGCTGGGATGGGTTCGGCCTTTGAATCGAATGTGGCCAATGTTGGCATTATCACAGCATTCTGGCTAGGCACTCTACCCGCTTTATTAGGATTGAATATAGTTGTACGCCGACTTTATGGAATGTTGGCTTTTACGGGGTCAAAGCGTTGGGTTGTGCCTGCTGCTATGCTTGTTATTGGATTAACCCTTTCCTATCGAGGAATTGTTTATGGAAACAATTGGTTGAAAAGCACCCCAAACGAAGCCATGCAACAATGTGCACCAATACCATAAAAAAGCCCATAAAGCTTAAAGTAAAACTCTATGGGCCTTATCGCTTAGGTTTGCTTTAACTATTCGTGAAGTACCACAAAAGGGGCCGTATGATTCATTGCTAGTTCTTTCGTTGCGCTGCTGTGAAAAATTCCTTCAAACCATGTTCGTTTGTGGTGAACAGTTAGGGTTAATTCTGGGTGTACGATCTCTTCCGCCTCAAGCAATCCATCTTTGAAATTTTCATGGTAGAGTTTGTACAAAGGCATTCCCTCAAATTCACCAACGCCTTCTTCCTGTTGATCCTTAACCACTTGAAGGGCTTGACTGCTTGCGTTGAGCGTTGCCTTTAAGTCTGTCCAGCGCTCTCTAACCTTGTCTGTCATTTTCATGCCATCCGAGGCCACTAAAATGTGTCGAATAGGAAAGCTGCACTCTGCATGTTCTGGAATTAGAAAAACAGGTGCATTCATGGCGTTAATAATATGGCTGGCGTTCGTTCCCAACTGGTGATCCCACCAATCCTTCTCTCCGTGTGTGGCCATGATAATCCAAGTGTTTTCGATGTCCTTACCTAGAGTTTTAAGTTCCTCCTTCAATGGGAATGGAGTAACCTTTCTTTGGCAAGGAATGTGCCCTGGAACTTCTTTTACAAACTCCTCCATGGCAAGTTCCGCATTCTTGCGGAGCATGTCAACGAGGGAGGTTGAAAACGTCTCAGAGGT
>CAJXTR010000036.1 GCA_913060465.1 uncultured Cryomorphaceae bacterium
CGTGTAGTAGCATTTGGCCGATTCGCAGGGCTCGTTGGCGCGTACAATGGTTTACGCGGTTGGGGCGAGAAATACGGTCAATACACATTGAAGCCGGCCCATGAATGCAAGGACATGGAAGAAATGTTTGCACAGCTACAAGGGGTGGAGTGGCCCGCTGATCTTCGTATTCTACTTACCGGTAAGGGTCGCGTAGCAGGAGGAGCTGTAGAGACCCTTCAAGCTTCAGGTATTCCTCAAATTGCGCCTGAAGAAGTTTCTAGATATGAGGGTTGTTATTGGAGCCAATTGGACGTAGAAGATTATTACAAAAAAGCCGATGGTACAGCCTTTGATCGCAAGGAACTTTTTGCAGATCCGAGTGGCTATGAAAGTGATTTTATGCGGTATGCGCCATTTGGCAAACTTTATATCGCTGGGCATTATTATGATAGCCGGGCGCCTTTCATTTTTACGAGAGAGGATGCGAAACGGCTCGACTTCGCCATCTCCTATGTTGCGGATATTAGCTGTGATATCGATGGGCCGGTAGCGTCAACGCTACGTCCGTCAACGATCGCTGAACCTTTTTACGGGTATCTAGCCGCACAGGAAAAAGAGGTCAGTCACGACCATCCTGATGCTATTGGGGTGATGGCGGTGGATAACCTGCCATGTGAATTGCCGCGAGATGCATCGCTAAGTTTCGGTAGTGATTTGATGACCCATGTCATTCCAGCGCTTTTTAATGGAGATGAAGAAGGTGTGCTGGAACGCGCTACGGAATGTGAGGAGGGTGCATTGACTGATAAATTCGCGTACCTTCAAGATTACATCGATCAGGCATAATGTCAAAAAGTACCCTAAATACACAGAAGTCAGCTACTGATGGTCCATCATTGAACCCAAAGTTTAAAGCTGGTCGCCGCCCGCAGTTAACGATCGAGGAGCTCGCTTCAGGTATAGGGGTAGGGGATATGAAGGCTTTATCTATGGCTATTACGCTTGTGGAGAGTACGGTTGCTGATGATATTGCGAAAGGACAAGAATTGATTCGCCTTGTTCGAAAAGATGGAACAGTGGCCCAGCGTATTGGAGTAACTGGTGTGCCGGGTGTCGGTAAGAGTACATTCTTAGAAAACTTTGGGATGTACATTTTGGAATCGGACCCTGAGGCTAAGATTGCTGTTCTTGCAATCGATCCTTCTTCAACGAAAACGGGTGGCTCCATTTTAGGAGATAAAACCCGCATGGTGACATTGTCGCACCATCCTCGCGCATTCATTCGACCTTCCGCATCCGGCGGGTCACTTGGTGGTGTTGCACGCGCCACTAAAGAAGCCTTGCTCTTGTGTGAAAGTGCAGGGTTCACCCATGTCTTTGTGGAGACTGTCGGTGTTGGTCAAAGTGAGACTACGGTGGCGCAACTTGTTGATGCCTTCTTATTCCTCGCCATGCCCGGCACTGGTGACGAGCTTCAAGGTATCAAGAAGGGCATCATGGAAATGGCGGATATTATTGCGATTAACAAAAGTGAAGGGGGAAATGCGCCTGCTGCAAAGCGAACAAAACAAGATTTAAGTAGAGCGTTGCAGTTGGTTGGTGATCATGATTTTGATTGGACACCGCCCATAACACTAATCTCAGCTTTGGCCCAAGAAGGATTTGAAGAGTTGGCACTTTCCCTTGATCAATATTTTAGGCACGCCAAATCTCAAGGTTGGCTTGAGGAAAAGCGCAAACGCCAAGAATTGTACTGGTTTGAGCAAGGTGTTCAAAATGGACTTCATGAACTTCTACTCGCAAATCCGAAGTGGAAGTCGACCTATGACGGGCTTAAGGAGTCTGTCACCAAAGGAGACTTGAGTCCTTTTGTGGCGACAAGGACCTTGCTGGAGGAGCTGAAAAAAGGAATGGTTTAGAAGTTGCGTGCAGCTTCGTGCTTGAGCAATAGAATCGCTGCCTTCGTAGGGAAAATATCTCCTGTCATTTCCAGTTCAATCAATCTTTTGCTCAAATCTGCTGCCGTTGCATCTTGCCCTAGTTCTGCACTGACCTTGTTAATCATGCTCACTACTTGACTCTTGGCACTTACGATGCTATTCCAGCATTTATCCGAAATGTAAACTTGTTGCGAGATGTTGTATTCATATTCTTGACGAATGGCATCTACAAGCGTTTTGCGGTATACGCCTAGTGGGAGATTTCCTGGCTTTACGCGAGTGACCAATTGGTTCGGCGTAATTCTTTCAAGGAATACTGTGAGGCGCTCAAAAGCCTGAAAACGGAGCGGAAGCGCTTTTTTATTCAAATCCTTACGCAAGTAAAATTGTCTGCGCTTCTCTTCATTATCAACGAAGTTTGATAAGAGTAAGTAGGTGAGCAACAGCATCAAAGCTGCAGGAAAAGTATACTTGAGGATTTCAATAAATGCTTCCATAATTCTGTGTTGAGGCATACAAATATCGTTAAATTTGTCGCCGTATTACAACACAACACACACTTCTACAATGCAAGCACTTTCACAACGCGCACAAGAGATGGGACTACCCATGACAATCGAGATGGCAAAAAAAGCCAGAGAATTGAGTGCGACGGGGAAACAGGTGATCAGTCTATCTCTAGGTGAGCCTGATTTTGATACGCCAGATTTTATTAAATCGGCCGCCGCAGAGGCGATGGATCAAAATTACACCCACTATATGCCAGTTCCAGGTTTTAGTGATCTTCAAGAAAGTATTGCAGCGAAATTTAAGCGCGACAACAATCTAGATTACACTGCAAGCCAGATTGTAGTGAGCACTGGTGCAAAACAAAGTTTGCTCAACGTCTTCTTGGCTCTAGTTAATCCTGGCGACGAAGTGATCATTCCAGCACCGTATTGGGTGAGCTACATGGATCAAGCCAAATATTGTGGCGGTGAGGTAAAGGTATTGCCAACAACGATGGAGAGCGGTTTTAAAATTACCGCAGAGCAACTCGAGGCTGCCATTACTCCAAAGTCTAAAGTGTTGATTTTTTCTTCGCCTAATAACCCTTGTGGTGCTATCTATAGTGAATCAGATTTAGCCGCTATCGCAGCGGTTGTTGCCAAGCATCCCAACTTGTACATCATCTCTGATGAGATCTATGAGTTGTTGAATTATGGTGAAGTGAAACACGTTAGTATCGCCAGTTTTCCAGAGGTATATGATCAAACCATTACAGTGAATGGTCTGTCTAAAGGGTTTGCAATGACCGGTTGGCGCATCGGATATATTGGTGCGCCGGAATGGATTGCTAAGGCATGTGCGAAGTTCCAGAGCAACTTCACCTCAGGTACTTGTTCCATTGCACAACGCGCTTGTAAAGCTGCTGTAGAAGCAGACCCATCAACCGTTCAATACATGGTGGATACTTTTGCGGGTCGTCGCGAAAAAATGGTAAGCTGGATGAATGAAATCCCCGGATTTGAACTTGAGACGCCACCAGGAGCTTTTTATGTTTTCCCACGTGTTGAACAAATTCTTGGTAAGAAGTTCAATGGAAAGGTCATCGAAACAGCACTAGATTTAAGCATGTACCTATTAGAGGAAGGCTTAGTGAGCACGGTACCAGGCGATGCATTCGGGTTGCCAGGCTATGTGCGATTCTCCTATGCAGCTTCAGAGGCAGAATTAGAAGAAGCAGTTCGCAGGGTGAAAGTGGCCATCGAAAAATTGGAAGACTAAGGAATGAAGATAGAAGTATCCAACGGAGAGATTCTCGACAAACACACCATTTTGCTTATCAAAGCCGAAAAGCTTCGTGATGCGGATGCTGTGGAGAATGTCAAAAGGGAGTTGGATGCCCTAAGTTCGGCGGTTTCTTCAATTTCAGAACATTGTTCTAAGGTTGAGGAATTGCAGGAGTGCATTACGGCGTTAACTGACGCAAATACCAAACTATGGGAGGTTGAAGATGCACTTCGAGAGTTAGAACGAGCAAAGGACTTTGGTGATGAGTTTGTAGCTCTCGCCAGAGAAGTTTACTTCACTAATGACAAGCGTGCTGCCATTAAGAAGTCTATTAACCAGCTTACTGGTTCTGCGCTTGTTGAAGAAAAGTCCTATAAGGACTACCGTTGATTATCTGATTCTCAGAGATTCGGCCTACATTCGTTAAACGTTAAAGAGCAATTGTGAGCCTACAACAACGCATAAATGCAATTCGCGAGTTCATCAATATCCGTATTTATGACAGTCGGGATTGGGTAATGTCTTCGCTCGCTACGGGCAGTTTGTTTGTAGCCACATTTACCTTGATGGTTCTCGTTTTTTACCACGGCTATGAGTTGGATGCATCGAAAAAGGCCATTGTAGGATATGTGGTTCGTGGCTCTATAGCTTTCTATCTACTGAAGTATTTCTTGGAATTGTTTTACAACTTTAACCCACTGCAGTTCCTAAAAGATCGAAAATGGGAAGGCTTCTTAATGCTCTTTCTCATCATTGATATCGTAAGTATCAATGCTTTTGGATTCGAGATATTAAATCAACTAGGCCGCGCGCTCGGTATTCCCGGGCTTCAAGAAAGCTTCTTGTTATTCTTGCAGGCTTATTTTCTGGTAATTGTAGGTCTTGAGTTTGGTAAAGTAGGGGATTTTTTACCCAACAGTAAGCTGAGCCCTCCAACCTTGCTTATCATGAGTTTTATTGTACTCATCATTATGGGGACGGGGCTGCTTATGTTACCTGAAATGACCGTAAAAAGCTTACCGGGGCTTGATTTTTCCACGGCGTTATTTACGAGTATATCGGCAAGTTGTGTTACAGGTTTAAGTTTGATTGACATCAGCGAAGTATTGAGTTCAAAAGGCCAATTCGTTGTGATGATCCTCATGCAACTTGGAGGATTGAACATCATCTCGTTCGCGGCCCTATTTGCCATTTTACGTGGAGGTTTCGGAATGCGCCAAGCGAACTTCATGAGTGAGAACTTGGGCGAAGATTTGAAACGAAGCAGATCGTTGATCGGAGCTATTTTTAGGTTAACACTATTCATTGAACTTATTGGAGCTCTTCTTTTAGGGATGGTTTGGAAGTCAGACTATGATACCTTAGGGGAGAACATATTTTATAGTGTTTTTCATAGTATCTCAGCGTTCAATAATGCAGGGTTCTCTCTGTTCTCTAATAGTTTAGCAACAGAAGGAGTAGGGCAGCAATACGGCATACATGCTATTATCGCAATCCTAATCATTCTTGGTGGTATCGGGTTTGGGACCATCTCGGACATCTTGAAGCAGCCTTGGCGTAAGGAATCCTTTAGTAGATCGTGGCGCGGCTTGCGCGTTGGAACAAAACTTGGTTTGATTGTTTCAGGCGTACTCATCATCGTTGGTGCTGTGATGGTCTTCCTGTTAGAATATGGTGAGGGGCCAATTGGCGCACAGCTTAGCCACAGTCTTTTTCAAAGCATCACCGCTCGGACAGCAGGTTTTAACACAGTTAACTTCGGAGCTATGGCTACTCCGACACTCTTATTCTTCATTTTCTTGATGTTTATCGGAGGCGGCTCAGGGTCTACTGCCGGGGGGATTAAGACGAGCACTTTCGCCTTGGTGTTTATGAGTGCGGCGGCAACCATTCAGGGAAAGAAAAATGTAAATCTGTACAAGACTCAGATCCCTTGGGAACTGATGAACAAAGCTTTTGCCATCTTCCTGTTCTCCGCGGTAAGCATACTAATAGGGATCTTCTTGTTGACCATTTTCGAGCCTGAAATGGCCCTCTTGGATCTTGCGTTTGAGCAGGTAAGCGCCTTTTGTACTGTAGGGCTAAGCACGGGCATCACGCCAAATATTTCCTTGGGCGGTAAGATTGTACTTATGCTATCAATGCTCATTGGTCGTGTGGGAACTCTGACCTTGGCATTCGCCTTGAGTGATCGTAAAGTTGAAGCTAATACCTTCAAGTATCCAAAGGGAAGCGTTCACGTAGGATAATAAAAAAACGCCCGAAGGCGTTTCTTTTAATTCTTGTCTTGGAAGTCCAAGTCTTTTATTCCGAGTGTCTTTAGAAGACGCTTTCCATTGATTTTCAAGGTCTCCTTAATCCCTGTAGCTAGCTTCCTTGCAGCTCCGTCATCAGGACGCGAAACAAACTTCGAATCGCGGTAGCTAACACCGTCTTCTGGTTTCGTGTAGAAATACGTGTAGAAGCTTTTTCTCGACTCTCCTTCGGGAATGTTGATTTTACCGTAGCCATGTGGACTGTTGTCGTCGGTGTAAAAAATCACTGCTGTATTGAAGGTTGGTGGAACTTTAGTGACCAATTCAGTCATTTCCTTATTCCAGAGTTCAAGGTCGCCCCCGTATTCCGGTTGCCAATTTTTATTGAGGTATACCAACAAATTCAATCGGCGCCACAAACCAAGTTTCGCATTCATGTTGACGTCGATGTGCACATCCACATAAGAACCATTTTTTCCTTGATGCACACCAGAGCCTAGAGCATCTGTAGTAGTATGTAGTCCTTGGATACCGGTGATACGTTCAAGTTGATCGCTCCATTCTTTTGATGCTACCGCCTCACGAACTTTAGAGAACGAAGGGTGCCATCGCTCGAAGTGGTAATCCTCACTTTTGTCCTCATTGAGGCTCTTGCGCTTCACATTGAGTTGATCAATGGAAGGGAAGTGGTTGAACAAGTCCAAGGCAATTTCCTCCGAAAAGAAATTTTCGAGAACCAAATGCTTGCATGGCGATGCATTTTCGTAGTTCGCTTTGAGCTCCGCCGAAAAAGCGGGGTCTAGGTATTTGGGGTTGATGATTCCGTCGACCATTTCGTGTGATTTGATAGTCAAATATAGTGGCTACTATTTTCTGCTTCTCGTGATATCTGTCAGTTTTCCGTAAATCTTGAAAAATAGATTGGGGAAAAACCGTTTAAACGGTACCGCGAATTTCTCATACCCTCCAATAATTGCATGCTTCGGAGGATTTGATTGCTGTGTTTTTGCAAAGATTTTCTTGGCCAACACTTCAGGGGCCATACCTTTCTCTTGTGCTACACTATTCTTTCCTAGAGGTTGACCTTTTGGGTCTAGACTGCTCAAGGTGACATTCGTATTGATAAACCCCGGACTGATTAAACCTACATGGACTGGTGCATTTCGCATCTCGTACTGAAGGGATTCGAAGTAGCCAACAACCGCGAACTTACTGGCTGCATATGCCGCAAGTTTTGGGCTGCCGAAAAAACCAAGAATGCTTGCAATGGTCCAGATTTGGCCTTGGCCACGTTCCAACATGTGTGGGAGCGTAGCTTTAGTTAAAGCCACCGCTCCCCACAAGTTTGTATTCATTACTTGCTCTTCAACGGAAAGATCCATATCAGAAACAGTACCGAGGTGGCCCATGCCTCCATTGTTGATCAAAATGTCAATCGCTCCAGTAGGTGCAAGGGCAGCTTCGTACCATGCCTTGGCATCCCGGTAGTTATTTAAATCTAAGGTTAGGACAGCACTTCGCTCTGGATGAGGGAGTTGTGCTTGTACTTCTTGCAGCACGCTGGTGCGACGTGCACTCAGAATGGTAAAGTAGCCCTTGGCATTAAAAACATGTGCCAAGGCTCTGCCAATACCGCTGCTGCTGCCAGTAATCCAAACCGTTTTCATGAACTAGTCGATTTTACTGCCAATTTAAGGAAAGATTAATACCTCTTGTTCCTTTTTGGGCCCGGTTTTCCTGCTGATCCTCTTCCGCTACGTGAATCAGAACCGCCTGTTCTTTTGCGGCCACCGAAGTCCCCGCCTTTGCGGAATCCACTATCTGAATTGCGCTCAAATCTCGGCTTGCTGCTAGAGGAACGGCCTTTGAAACCACCTTCGCTACGTTCACTGCGTTCACGACGGTCGCTGCGTTCAAATCGGTCACTACGCTCAAATCTATTTCCGCGATCAAATCGATCATTGCGTTCACCGCGGTCATTGCGATCTTCACGTCTTCTGCGTCCACCCTGATCTGATCCTCTGCGGTCACCAATGCGCTCGCGTTTCGCACGCGGTGGTGCTCCAGCGCCGGAACGTTTTGGACGATCGTATGATGTTGCGGGTGTGCCGCTTCCTTCTTCGAAGTAGGCATTTACAACGTATGAACCTGTCTTAGCACCATTTAAATTAATGGCAACATCCACGGCGTAGCGTTCTTCAACATCGATACGTGTGAAAGTTTTGTCCATATCAATCTTTCCAACGCGGATTTTCTTGCCTTCCATAGAATCATTGATCAGACCCATTAGTCTTGATGGATTCACGTTTTGACGGTATCCAAGATCAACCACCACTGTTTTAAATCCAGCTTCACTGCCACCGCCTTGTCTTCTCGGGCTATGCTCCTTGAATTTCTTCGGTTGTTCGTTAATATCGCGAGCACCGCGGTAACGGCTTAGGATCAACGAAGTTTCGTGGCCCAAGAATCGCTCAATTAGATCGGCTTTACTCAAATGAGCAAGTTTGTCCATAGCTTGTTCTAGGATTGAGGGGTCCAATTCATTCGCGTATTCAAAGTCAACCAGCTCATCTATCGCTTGGCCGATTTTTACTTGACAAATAGCATCACCACTTGGGACCAACTTAGATTCAAACTCTTTACCTATGATGCGCTCCAGGGTTTTGACCTTGCGCATGTTTCTACCGTGAGTAATGACGATTGAAATACCAGAAGAACCCGCACGACCCGTACGACCAGAACGGTGCACATAAACCTCAGGATCATCTGGAATATTCACGTTGATTACGTGCGTCAGCTCGGTAACATCAATACCGCGTGCTGCAACGTCCGTCGCGACCATCACGTTGAGGTTCTTCTTTCTGAACCTGTTCATTACCTCATCGCGTTGCGCTTGGCTCAAATCACCATGCAGGGCTTCCGCACGATAACCATCGTTGATGAGTTGCTCAGCTATACTTTGAGTTTCGCGTCGAGTGCGACAGAAAACAATACCGTACATGTCTGGATTGAAGTCCATGATTCGACGCATTGCTTCGTAGGTGTGCTTAGCGCTTACCGTGTATAGCTCGTGGCTTACATTGCTAGCACTGATATTACGTTTCCCGGCAGAAATTTCTTTGGGGTCGTTCAAATACTTCTTAGTCAGTTTTTTCATGCCGTCGGGCATGGTAGCACTAAAACAAAGGGTCTGTTTGTGCTCAGGTGTGTTCGCTAGAATGGCGTCCAATTCATCTTGAAAGCCCATGCTGAGCATTTCGTCTGCTTCATCAAGGACCAAGAACTGCACATCATTAATGCGCAGTTTTTTGCGGTCAATGAGATCAAGCGTACGTCCCGGAGTACCTACGACAATCTGAGGTTTGCTTTGAAGTTCTTTGATTTGTTTGGTGATAGGAGCACCACCATATACTGCACATACCTTGGTTGGCATGAACTTCGAATAATCTTCGATGTCTTTCGCAATTTGAAGACAAAGTTCGCGCGTTGGAGCCAAGATAATGGCTTGAACATGCGGTACATCTTCTTCCAATTGGTGCAAAATAGGCAACGAGAACGCTGCAGTTTTACCGGTCCCTGTTTGGGCAAATGCAATAAGATCCGTGTTTTCTTCGAGCAAATGTTCTATGCTCATTTTTTGGATTGGGGTGGGTTCAGTAAACCCAAGTGCTTCTACACCCTTGATAATCTGAGGGTGAAGACCGCTGTCTTTAAAAGTTTCCATAAAGTAGGCCTTAAAAGCCTGGTTAAATTACCTAGATCCGCTAGGTGCGCCATTGGACGTCAGCGCTTCCCAGTTTTAAGTTCCCTACCGTTGGAAAGATGGACGCCCCCTATTTTTCAGGTGCAAAGGTAGTGGAAATAAACGTGATACGATTATTTTTCTGCGATGGCTCGAATTACCCACGCATTACCTTGGTGGTATTTGCCTTCGTTCAATACTACCTGCTCCTCCCATACACGCAAGTTTTTTAGATCTTTAAGTAGATGTGTAATCTTTTCAGTGCTGAACAGCATGGATAACTCTTGAGGGCCACCACTGCCTAAACCAAGATTTTTCTCAGAAAAGCCTTCTAAAAGGACGTTCCCGCCTGGTTTGAGTTGATCGAGCAGGTGAGAGTAGATGGGGTTAAGAAGCTGCAGTGGGGTATGGAAATAACAAAAAGCTATGGCGTCAAAGGCCTCGCTTTGCGTGAATGATAATGCGCTACATACACTGTATTCTATGGTGACATTGTTTTTCGCAGCAAGACGTAAGGCTTTCTCTTGTCCGGCCGTGCTTTGATCGAATGCGATGCTTTGCCAACCTAGGGTAGCCGCGTAAACTGCATTTCTTCCTTCGCCTTCTGCGGGGAATAGAATACGGCCCTTGGGCAATTGTGGAAGCTGGTCGGCTATGAATGCATTCGGTTGTTCGCCGTAGGCATATTCCGATTCACTGTAGCGTTGGTTCCAGAAGTCTTGGGGGTTCATAGCTGAGGATTTTGATGTACTTTCGGCGAAGTTAAACGCTCTGGTGGAGCTACGCTCAAAGCAGCAACGAAACTTTTTTTAAAAATTGGTTCGCAACAGATTGTTTAATAGAAACTCTATTCTATATTTGCACCCCCGAAGACGAACGGGTAAAATTTATTGTTATGAAACGCACATTCCAGCCCAGCAATAGAAAACGCAAGAATAAGCACGGATTCCGCTCAAGAATGGAGTCTGTAGATGGCCGCAAGGTTTTGGCTTCTCGTCGCGCAAAAGGTCGCAAGAGCTTGACCGTTAGTGATAAAGGTAATTACAAAGGGTAATGTTTAAAACCTTTTGATAAGATATAGGTGTTGCCGAAAGCAACACCTTTTTTTTGGCCTAATCCGCCCCTAACTTTGTACAAATCTTAAAAGCACATGCCGAAAGACACTTCCATCAAACACGTCCTCATTATTGGATCTGGTCCTATCGTCATTGGTCAAGCCTGTGAGTTTGACTATTCCGGATCCCAAGCATCAAGAAGTCTTCGCGAAGAAGGAATCACTGTAACACTGATCAACTCAAATCCGGCAACTATTATGACGGATGAGGTTATCGCCGATAATATTTATCTGCAAGCCTTAACGGTTGAAAATATTGAAGGTATCCTGAAGGCGCATCCAGATATTGATGTGGTTCTACCTACAATGGGTGGTCAGACTGCATTGAACCTTTGTATAGATGCAGATAAACATGGCATTTGGGAAGAGTATAATGTGCGCATTATTGGTGTGGATATTGCGGCTATCAATATTACTGAGGACCGCGACGAGTTCCGCAAGCTCATGGAGGAGATTGACATTCCAATGGCACCTTCTCGTATTGCTAAGTCGTTCTTGCGAGGAAAAGAAACGGCTCAAGAATTCGGTTTTCCACTCTGTGTTCGTGCATCCTTCACCCTTGGAGGAGCAGGAGCAACTTTTGTACATACACCCGAAGAGTTTGATGAGGCGTTGAGCCGTGGTTTGGAAATCAGTCCTATCCACGAGGTCATGATAGATAAGGCGCTTCTAGGTTGGAAGGAATATGAGTTGGAGTTATTGCGCGATAAGAACGATAACATCATCATCATTTGTTCGATCGAGAACATGGATCCAATGGGAATCCACACTGGTGATTCAATCACGGTGGCACCGGCTATGACTTTGAGCGATACCACGTACCAAAAGATGCGTGATATGGCTATTAAGATGATGCGCAGTATCGGAACCTTCGCGGGAGGATGTAACGTTCAGTTTGCAGTAAGCCCAGATGAGAACGAAGAAATTGTCGCGATTGAGATCAACCCACGTGTTAGCCGCTCTTCAGCATTGGCTTCTAAAGCAACGGGTTACCCTATTGCGAAGGTGGCAGCGAAGATGGCTATTGGTTACACGCTTGACGAACTCAATAACCAAATTACGAAAACGACTACCGCTTATTTCGAGCCAACCTTGGATTACGTTATCGTGAAAATCCCACGTTGGAATTTTGAGAAATTTGAAGGTGCAGATACCCGTCTAGGCATTCAAATGAAGGCGGTAGGTGAGGTAATGGGTATTGGACGTAGTTTCCAGGAAGCCTTGCACAAAGCCGCTCAAAGTTTGGAAATCAAGCGTAATGGCTTGGGTGCGGATGGCAAGGGGTTAACGGACCAGGATACCATTCTTCACAAGTTAGAATATGCATCGTCTGACCGTTTGTTTGTCATCTACGATGCCATTCAAATGGGTATTCCGCTAAGAACCATTTACGACATTACTAAGATCGATATGTGGTTCCTTAAGCAGATTGAGGACTTGGCTCGTGTTCAAGCTGAAATCGAAAAACATACCTTGACCTCCTTACCTAAGGAGCTGATCTTGGAAGCGAAAATGAAAGGGTTCGCAGACCGTCAGATTGCTCATATGATCAACGCGTTGGAGAGTGAGGTTCACACGAAACGTACCGACTTTAACATCAACCGCGTATGGAAGTTGGTAGATACTTGTGCTGCGGAATTCCCTGCGCAAACTCCGTACTACTATTCGACGTTTGAGAACCCAATGGTTACGGCCGATGGAGTCGAGATTATTGAGAATGAGAGTGTAGTTACTGACCGTGAAAAAATCATTGTTTTGGGTTCAGGTCCTAACAGAATTGGTCAGGGGATTGAATTTGACTACAGTTGTGTTCACGGCGTGTTAAGTGCTCGTGAAGAAGGTTACGAAACCATCATGATCAACTGTAACCCTGAAACGGTAAGTACGGACTTTGATACTGCGGATAAGTTGTACTTCGAGCCGGTATTCTGGGAGCACATTTACGACATCATTCTTCATGAAAAGCCACGTGGTGTAATCGTCCAATTAGGTGGTCAAACAGCGCTCAAGCTGGCTGAAAAATTAAGTCGTTACGGTATTGAAGTTATTGGTACTTCCTACGAAGCCCTTGATTTGGCAGAAGATCGTGGCCGATTCTCTTCGCTACTAAAAGACATCAACATACCTTATCCTAAGTTCGATGTGGCAACCAACGCAGATGAGGCATTGGACATCGCTGATGAACTAGGGTTCCCGATTCTTGTGCGTCCATCGTACGTATTGGGTGGTCAAGGGATGAAAATTGTCATCAACAAAACTGAACTTGAGCGCCATGTTGTGAACCTCTTCAAGGAATTTGAAGGGAACCGAGTTTTGCTCGATCACTACCTAGATGGTGCGATTGAAGCAGAGGCAGATGCCATCTGTGATGGTGAGAATGCGTACATCATCGGTATCATGGAGCACATAGAGCCGTGTGGTATTCACTCGGGAGATAGCTCAGCAGTATTGCCTCCATTCAACTTGGGGCCCCTAGTGATGCAACAGATTGAGGAGCATACAGTAAACATTGCGAAAGCTCTACAAACTAAAGGTCTTATCAATATTCAGTTCGCTATCAAAGATGATGTGGTTTACATTATCGAAGCGAATCCTCGTGCATCGCGTACTGTGCCATTCATTTGTAAGGCATACGGTGAGCCATATGTAAATTATGCAACGAAGGTTATGTTGGGTACTAAGAAGGTAACTGACTTTGACTTCAAGCCTGAGTTGGAGGGTTATGCTGTGAAAATCCCGGTATTCAGTTTCAGTAAGTTCCCGAATGTGAATAAAGCATTAGGCCCTGAAATGAAGTCAACAGGTGAAGCGATTCACTTCATCAAAGATTTAAAGGATCCAACCTTCAGAAAACTATACAGCGAGCGTAGTCTCTACTTAAGCCGCTAAGGAAACAGTTCGTTATTTGAGATCCCGGCGCCATTGGCGCCGGGATTCTTTTTTATCTTGACAAAAATTTTTGCTTTCATGCTTCGTTT
>CAJXTR010000037.1 GCA_913060465.1 uncultured Cryomorphaceae bacterium
TTTTTATAGTACTTGGTATTGCATAGTACTATATTTTTCACATACCTTTGTACTATAATTCAACCTACATGAAAAGAAGTATCCTTATCCTTTTACTCCTTCCGTTAGGAGTTTTTGCCCAACCAAAGGGCTTAGCGGACGAACTTTACGAAGAATATGAGCCCAAGCCCTATGTCGGCGGATTTAGTTTTGGCGGTTCACTTTTGAGCGCCCTTCCTTTAGACATAGATTTCGCCAATGGAGATCTCGAAAGGACCTTGAACGGAGAAATCAAGCGTGTTCAATGGCTTCGTGTAGCGGATGAGCGTTACATAAAAGAAGTAACTGGGGAATGGGAGAAATTCCTTGACCGCGCCGGGTACAAGCGCATTGTTATCGACGATGATGATGGCGATGAACACTTCATTTACATCCGTGGCAAGCGCACCCATTTCGATGAAGCCCATTTCTTGGTACGTGAAGATTCTAACACAATTTTAATCACGTTTTACGGCGATTTCACTTTAAGCAAGACTCTAGATGAAAATTGAGAATACTAAAGCGCAAATGCGCAAAGGGGTACTCGAATACTGTATCCTTGGTATTCTCAGCAACGGAGATGCCTACGCTTCGGATATCATCGAACACCTAAAGAATGCTGAACTAATCGTCGTCGAAGGGACATTATACCCGTTGTTGACGCGACTGAAGAATGCCGGCCTTTTAGAATACCGTTGGGAAGAAAGCACCTCTGGCCCACCGCGGAAATATTATTCATTGAGCCCTCAAGGTAAATCGTTCCAACTCGAACTTAAATCTACTTGGGACGCTTTACAAAAAGCAGTAGAACACATCACCACATCAAAATAACCCCCATGAATAAAACAATAAATATCAACCTCGGCGGTATCATCTTCCACCTTGATGAAAATGCATACTTGGTTTTTAATAACTATTTAAAAGCCGTAAAAAGTGGTCTTGAGCACCAAGAAAGTGGTGCAGAGATTATTGCAGATATCGAAGCGCGTATAGCAGAAATCTTCGGTATGCGTCTAAAAGAAGGCAAGCGCCAAGTAATCAATGAGTCGGACGTAGAATTTATCATCTCCACCTTGGGCAAACCTGAGGACTTCTCGGACAGCGATGATATGGAGAATGAACCATTCTCAGGTAAAGAGAAGAATAAGCGATTCTTTCGAAACCCGGATGAAACCGTCATTGGTGGGGTTTGTAGCGGTATAGCTGCTTATTTCAATACCGATGTCGTTTGGATCCGTATCATCTTCTTGATTTTATTCTTCTTCACTGGGATTGGCTTTTTTACCTATATCATTCTTTGGGCTGCAATACCTGAAGCAAAGACTACAGCGCAGAAACTCCAAATGCGGGGGGAGCCAGTCACCCTTGAGAGCATCGAAAAAGTCTTTGATAAATTTGGCGCGCAATCAAAAGAAAGTGGCAAAAAGATCAAAAGCGGACTCTCAGGGTTCTTTGATTTTGTAATCAACACTATCGGTTCCATTTTCGCTTTCATTTTCCGATTCTTAGGGGTAATTATAGCAATCATTGGAGCATTAATCGCGTTCAGTCTCCTAATCGCATTACTCGGCATTTTTGGAAGCACCTGGAGCTTTACCAACTTTGATTTCATCAACATAAATGGTCATGTCTTAGGCATGAACGGGACCGAAGCTATTTTCGGCGGAGGTTGGAGATTGATAGCCCTACGTTTAGGAACTATATTAACCTTGTTGATGCCTTTGTTTGCCTTAGTTGTTTTTATCGCTAAGGTCCTGGGTAAGGAGATCAACAACTCTCGATTACTCTCCTTCTCAGGTATAGCAAGTTTTATAATGGGGCTGCTATTAATCTTCATCTCAGCGGGATCTATTATCACCGATTTCAAAGAAGATGCTACAGATACTGAGCGCTATACCCTTTCAGGAACATCCTTCAATGTTCAGGCAGAATTTCTGGAGGGCAACTCGGGCTTCTTCTTTGAAGTGGATGATGAAGTCTTGCGTATTGAAAATATAAGATTCAATATCCAACCCACTTCAAACGAGGAAGCGAGCTTGGAACTTCGTCACTCCGCTCGAGGTCGCAGTCATTCTGAAGCCCGTCAGCGCGCCCAGAACTATGAATTTCCATACGCACAAAACGGTGAAGATTTACAACTGAGTGAATACTTTAACGTACCTAAATCGGCCATGTGGCGAGCACAGAGTTTAAAGGCAACCCTTTACCTACCTGTAGGCGCTACGGTTTATTTAGATCCAAGTATTGAAAACATTATGTATGACGTTAAAAACGTTCAAAACATGTGGGATGGCGATATGCTAGGGCGAGAGTGGATCATGACATCCAAAGGGCTAAGCTGTTCGGATTGTCCTGAAATCATTTACTACCGCGCACAAGACCTTGAGGATGAAATCCAGGATAATGTCGACGAAGAACTTGAAGAGCTGGAAGAGGATATCGAACGTAAGTTGGAGGAACTCGAGCTCGAACTTAAACGGTTGAAAGACCGCTAGGCTCGTACCCCTGAGCTAGCCAAGCCCTCGCGATGCGGGGGCTTTTTTTATGCATAGATTCCACAGAGCACCGCAAAGAACACCCCTAAAACCGCAATAACCCACGGACTCATTGGATTTCGAGTATCCCCTTTTGCCGTGAGCCGGGCAAAAATGGTAGCCAATACAAACCAAGCGATATAATTAGACAGCGGTACACGCGTGCCTTCCCAAGCCCAGAATCCCAACTCAATGGCTACGGGCTCAATGAGTAGATCCATACTTACCATAGCTGAACCCGTTATCAAAGAACGTAACCAAGAGTTCTGTGTCCAT
Source organism: uncultured Cryomorphaceae bacterium (assembly GCA_913060465.1). Classification (GTDB taxonomy): domain Bacteria; phylum Bacteroidota; class Bacteroidia; order Flavobacteriales; family Schleiferiaceae; genus UBA10364. The sequence continues at coordinate 2,829 of CAJXTR010000037.1, forward strand.
CGACCTGACAAATCATACCATGCCCGTATAAGCACCCACCACAATACGCCAATCATCAATGGAGTTTGAAGTAAGCGAGGCCCTAATGCTGTTCCATAGGTATATGCCCCAAAAGGCCACCCGGTATTTGTACCAATAACTTCAATGACAAAACCTAAAACGATTGGGAGCATGTACAACCCACCTCGTGAAGGGCGGTCGCTTGCCAAAAGAAAAATCCCAAGCAATAGCAATAGGTTGTACGGCGTTAAAAAGACTAAATCATCACGCCAATCACTACCCAGCAAGAAAAGACCTATGGTGTGAAAGAAAATCAATACCCACTGCCCGTAAGCTCGGGTAAAATCAATGACTTTTTGCATGCTGTGTATCTTCATTCAACCATTCGGCCGCAATTTTTCCGCTCAATAAACAAAGCGGCACCCCTCCTCCCGGGTGTGCTGATCCACCACAAAAGTACAACCCTTTTACCGAGCTGCTTTTATTAGAATGTCTTAGGAATGCAGCTAGCCTCTCGTTAGAACTAGTACCGTATAATGCTCCGCCAATGCTGGAGGTCCTTTGCTCGATGGCTGTCGGGGTGAGCATCTCCTCAACCTCGATGTAAGTATCAATTGGACAACCCAAAGTTTTCGAAATCCGTTCAATAACGGAAGTGCGCGTTTTATTAATGATCTTATCCCAATCCTGACCTTGATCATAAGGAACGTTCACCATAACAAACCATGAATCCTTGCCCTCAGGTGCATCGGACTTTTCTAACCTATTGGAGACGTGGATATACACCGTCGGATCTTCCCAAAACGGTCCATTCGTACGTATCCGATCAAATTCTCGCTCGTAGTCTTCGCTAAATATGATGTTGTGCAGGTCAAAGGTTTCAAACTGCTTGCTCAATCCCCAATAAAAGATCAAAGCACTTGAACTGGGCTCTTGTGCTAGTGTTTTCTTGGGTCTTTTTACACTTTTCGGAAGTAAATGCTGATAGGCATGCTTGATATCCGAGTTACAGACCACCTGATCATAAAGTACCGGTCGACCGTTCACACGTACCCCACGAACTCTTTTCTTTTCGACCATCAACTCTTCCACCCTGGTGTTTAATTCAAATTGAACACCAAGTTCCTCTGCCAACCTCGTCAAGCTTTGAGAGATCTCGTGCATTCCACCTTTGGGAAAATGTGTGCCCAAACCGTGTTCCAGATGCGTAATCATCTGCATAATCCCAGGAGTTTGATAGGGTGACGAACCGTTGTAGGTAGCGTATCTATTGAATAATTGAACCAGTTTTGGTTCTTTGAAAAAGCCCTGATTCTCTTGATGCAGCGTAGAGAAAAGCCCAAGTTTAGGAATCTCAGCAACGACTTTAAGCACCTCGGGAGTCAAAAATGTACGTGGTTTATGAAGGCTATTTTCCAAGAAGAAAGGCGCGGTCAATTCATACTTTTTCCGGGCACGTTCAAAATACTCAGCCACACGTGCCGCAGAGGCGTCCCCAAAGACGGTACGGATGGCTTCAACATTGCGTTCCACATCGGGGTATAAGGTCAGTTGTGTTCCATCTTGCCAGAAATAACGACATACCTCGTCGTGTGTGTGGTAGTTGAAATATTCGCGTGGTGCTTTACCAGCCAATTCAAATAATTCATCCACGAGATGCGGGAGGGTGAACAGTGAAGGCCCCATATCGAATCGGAAACCTTCGCGCTCAAAGGCGGTCACTTTTCCACCTGTATAGGCGTTCTGCTCGTATACCACGACTTGCTTGCCGGAAACGGCTAATCGGACAGCAGCACTAAGTCCAGCAATTCCTGAACCTATTATGGCAACTTTTTCAGATCTGGATTTCATAGGGCATCGGATAGTTTAAGGGTACTTTGTAAACAACAACATTGCTAGATTGTTGTAGCAAAATGGAAAAGAAACTTTACCGCGCAGCCTTAATCTTCTTCACCGCCATGCTGCTCTTGAGCATCCTTTGGCCTTACGAACAGAAACTAGTAGATTGGCAAGAACAGCCATCATTCAGCGTTCGTGAAAGTGATGAAATCTTTTTCAATAACACGCGCATTCATCAATACAGAACGGAGGAAAGTCAAGCCCTTACTCAACAGGGTGTTAAGGCACACCGGTATTTGAAATGCACTCGGGATACTACTCAGCCTCTGCTTAATTTCACCATTATCAATGCATGGCGCACCGACCAAGCATATATCATTGCGGAGCCTAATGTTCGAACCTTCTTCCGCGATACCATTCACATTGCGTTGAACGACTCTGTCGCGGCCATTTATTTAGACAAAATGGATTTTAATGCACACTACGAATTCGCTGCCTGGCTTTTCGAAAATGCGTTGAACTACAAGCGACCATTCATTTTAGATGAGGGTGATTCACTTCTACTCTACGGAACGCAAAGCAACGAGAAAGCAAACCTTGCCGTACTTAAAGATTATTACCGCCTTATTGGCCGTTACCAGTAGTCTTCGAACGCTCTGCAGCCCGAATACTGAGTAGCTGCACGATCAAGGCAAACCCAACAGAACTGTAGACATAAGGTTTTGGGATTTCTACATGAGCACTCTCTGCGATCAACACCGTTCCAATCATAATCAAGAAACTCAAAGCCAGAATTTGTAAACTCACATGGCGTTCGATGAAATCAGCAATAGGCTTCGCAAAAGCCAACATGATCAGCATTGAGATGACCACGGCAATAATCATGATCAGTAACTCGTGGGTCATACCGATGGCCGTCAGTACAGAATCGAAACTGAAAACGATATCTAATAGACCTATCTGAATAATCACCCCAACCAACGACTTCGCCTTGGAAGCATGATCGCCGTGCCCCTTACCTTCAGTCTTTTTGAAGATCTCCGTTGACGATTTTCCTAAAAGGAACAAACCACCCACAAAAAGAATAGCATCCCTCCCACTCACCGGGTGATCTCCTATGTTAAATATGGGCGCCGTTAGCCCTATGAGCCAAGTGATCCCAAGAAGCATCAATACGCGAAACGCCAGGGCTAAAAGCAAACCCAACCGTCGAGCAAGCGGCTGTTGTTCAGGCTCTAAGTCATTGGATACAAGAGAGATAAATATAATGTTATCAATACCTAAAACGATCTCAAGAAACGTCAACGTAAGTAACGACAATAAGCCTTCAGCACTGAGAAGCACATCCATGATGGCGATAATTTTAAATTCTAGTTAAAGGTATATCTTTGATTCACATCCTAAATCCACACACATGAAAATTGTTAAAACTCTACTGATCATTATCGGTGTTCTTTTCGGCGCATTTGTCATTTGGAATGCCACCCTTCCTTCTAATTTTGAAGTTCACCGTTCTGTTTCAATGAATGCTGCACCTGAGACCATCAGTGCCACCGTTTCAGACTTCAGCACTTGGCCCCATTGGAGCGTTTGGTTTGAAATGGATTCCACCATGACCTATGAACTTGGTGACTCTTACCAAGGAATAGGTGGTCATTACAGCTGGACTAGTGAAGCCATGGGCGGCGGAAATATGTCAATTCTTGAATATGTCGAGGGTCAATCCATGAAAACTGAAATCCATTTTGACGGTCAAGGCACCAGCAATGGCTCTTGGCTCTTCGATGCACAAGAAGACGGCACTACTCTAGTAACCTGGGGATTAAGCGGTGAGATGGGCTTTTTTGGTCGATTCATCGGAGCCCAAATGGACAAATGGGTAGGTCCTGATTTCGAATCAGGTTTGGAAAACCTAAAAAATCATATAGCGGCCGCCGAAGCAAAAGCAGCGGCTGAAGCGGCATTAACCGCGCCCGATTCTACGGTAATAAGCGATTAACTAAACTTTGAGGCGGCTCTTTCGGGTCGCCTCAAATTTTTCATAGAAGAACACGATTCCTAGAATCAACAACATCCCATAAAAGACATCTTCAAAAGGGATGGTACCAAGACGTATACCGAGGTTCTCGGCATTATTGTACCACACCACCTGTGATTCTAGGAATGAACCCGTAAGAATGCCATTCTTCAAGAAGAATGGCAGCAAGGCGATGATATAGCTTTCGTAAAAACGTGGCAACCAATGGCTTTTCGCAATCCACGAAACGTAGATCAGTGCTAATCCTAGAAGGATAAAGGTAGCTGCAGTGTAGAGCTTATCTAGCGACATGATTCCAATAACTAATGAAAATGGAATCAACACTTGACTAACCTTAGCAGCAACCCTTTCACTCATTATCCCATCTGGAAAGAAAAGCTCCATACACTTGTAGATGAACACACAAGCAAATGGAACGGTCACAAAGAATAGGTATTCTCCTAATGGCAGGCCAAAAAGTTCAATGCCAGAAAGGTAATCCGAGGTAAATCCCCAAACTCCCATATCCGTATACCAAATATCCCAAACGAGAAAAAAACCACTCCAAATAAGCATGGCCTTTCCAAGTGAGCCAAAGCTCTTGTAATAGGCTATTCTAGGCTCGAAGCTTCGAATCAGTGGGACGCTCACTGTGAAAAGGTTGAGCAGGAGGTATAACCACTTCGTTTCTAACACGGGGCTTACGCTTTATTGCGCATTTCGCGCACTTGACGAATGTATTTTGGGTGCACCCAAAGCATTCCAAAGTTTTCCCCATCTTCCTTACCGAGATGGCGGTGGTGCATTTTATGCGCCAAACGTACTGCTTCCCAATAAACGAAGCGCGACTTTTTAAGTAGCGGTAAACGCTGATGAATAAAGAGCTCATGCACCAAGGCATAAGCTAATCCGTACAATGCGATGCCCGCACCAATGGCAACACTTATGCCATTGCCGTTGAAAAGCCCGAGCATAATACATAACCAAGATGGTATTGCGAAAATCAAAAAGAATGTATCATTCTTCTCTAGTGCACCTGGGGTTTTAGTGTGGTGATCATCGTGAAGGAACCACAAGAAACCATGCATGAGGTATTTATGCGCTGCCCACGCAACTCCTTCCATCACTACGAAGGTGGTTAACATTACGGTGATTTCAACGGGATTCATGAGCTAAACTTTTTAGGAATTCTAAACTCTCACTTACGTGATCATTCGCGCGCATTAAACTTTTGAAAATATACGCCACTTTATGATTTTCATCCGTGACATAGGTAATTCTATTAGCAACCGTATTAAATAATAATCCTGGCGCGCCAAAAGACTTTCTTACTTCATGACCAGGATCACTTAACAAAGGATAAGTCACACTATACTTGTCCGAGAACCCTTTATGTTCCTCTACCGAACCACTGTTGATGCCGATAACCTGAGCCCCAACGGATTGAAATTCACTTTCATAATCTCGGAATGAGCATACCTCAGCAGTACAGCCTGGCGTATGATCCTTTGGGTAAAAGAAAATAACTAGCGGCTTTCCTTCATAGTCAGAGGAACTTACCGGATTGCCATGCTGGTCGTTCAATGTGAAAACAGGTATAGCATCGCCAACAGAAAGGAAATTTTTAGAGGCCATAAAGCGGTTTTTGATCTTAGCTATTAAACCCAAATAAGCCTAAGTTGTTCAAGCTATTGTCCAATTAGCTTCCATGCTAGGTTATCAAACCTTCTTAGCTCAGTATACTGATTTTGTACTGAATCATTCCGCTCAAATCCGAGCACGGTTCCACGCATTGATTTTGTACCGAAACGCAAACTTTGAACGTGGAAATTCAAAATGTCATAACCTTTAAAGGCATATTCATCCGGTTCATAACCAAAACGCTCTCGGAAGGATTGTACAAAGCTTAATACATCCTGGTCAGTATAATCTAAATACGAACTAAAAGCACAAATAACTTCGCGCTCTCGAATGAAATTATCCGATGTTATACCTGATCCTACTATTTGATTTTCGGTAGTATACCAACTGTATTTTGCACGACCTGCCCGAAGGTTTCGCAAAACATCCAAAACAAAGGCGGGGTCGTTATCATAGATGATTAAATCATAATGAACAGAAGAGTCCAAAAAAGCTAAACGCTCATTTTCCTTCCATTTCTCTGTTGCTTTAATAACCATTGGATCAACAAAGACAGAGAACATGCCGCTCAAGGCAGATTCGGTCTTTGCGTTACTTTGAGCAATAATTAAAGTCCTATGCGGTTTTGAACCCTTTGCGACTGGTGCTATCGCCATGCTTTGTTCCCTGCGCTGACCTATTACTTTGACAATTGATTGCCACTGAAATTGTTCTGCAACAACAGCATTTTGAATGGGCAACGTGTTAATCGCCTCATTTTTACTGAGCGGACTTACTACCTTACTTGGCACTACGAAAGATGCCATTTCCATCACGCGCTTGGAATACAATGGACCAACTATTAAATCAACAGAGTCTGCATTCAGCGTAGCAAGTGCTGCTGCCATCGAATCTTTTTGATTGTACGTATCGAGGAACCTCAAATTCACCTGAAAAGATGAGTCGCTTAGATTTGCTGCGGCCAACTCCATGCCTTGTCTAAAGCTCATCGCAACGGTGGTGCGCTTCGCAAGCGGTGATTCGTTGATGTAATCACGATGGAAAAATGGCAACAAGCCTACCACCTGTATGGCATGCTTGGTAGAGTCTAAAACAACTGGAAGTGAATCCACAGCGGCAGCAATAGCTACCGAATCTGTCGGTTCTACAGGAATGCCAATAGGTTTGATAAGAATCATTCCCTTCTTCCATGACGTACGTGCGTCCGGGTTTAGCCTATAGAAAGCTCGCATGGTTTTATAGCCCCATGCTTGTGCTAAAGAAGCAGGGGTATCCCCTTTCTTCACCTTGTACATTTCGTATTCGTCGGAAGAAACAGGTGGTGGTGGCGGTGCTTTTTCTTCTTTGGCAGGTTCTATGGTTTCATCCGCACTAGGAATGACTAGTACTTGCCCTAAAGACAGCGCCGTGCCTTGTAGGTCTGGATTTGCCTCTTGAATGGCTTCAATACTCACACCATACTGCTTAGCGAGTGAATACAATGTATTCCCTTTTACAACAGTATGTTCTACAACGGATTGTGCACTAAGCGTAAAACTCAGTAATAACGTTGCAATATGGAGTACCTTTTTTATTCCCATTCAATGGTGGCAGGCGGTTTGGAGCTGATGTCGTATACCACGCGGTTCACTCCCTTCACCTTATTAATAATCTGATTGCTCACTTTTGCCAAGAACTCGTAAGGCAGGTGTACCCAATCGGCCGTCATACCATCTGTACTTTCAACTGCACGGAGGGCAACTACTTTTTCATAAGTGCGCTCATCACCCATTACCCCTACAGAGTTCACAGGAAGTAACATGCAACCAGCTTGCCAAACTTTATCGTAAAGACCTGCAGTTTTCAATCCATTGATGAAAATATGGTCAACTTCTTGAAGGATTCTGACTTTTTCAGCAGTGATATCGCCCAAGATTCTAATGGCCAAACCTGGACCTGGGAACGGATGACGTCCCAATAACTCATGGCTCATACTCATAGAAGCACCTACGCGGCGAACTTCATCTTTAAACAATGTTTTAAGCGGCTCAACAACCTTGAGTTTCATGAAATCTGGAAGACCACCTACGTTGTGGTGCGATTTGATGGTTGCTGAAGGGCCCTTCACACTGATACTCTCAATAATATCTGGGTAAATGGTTCCTTGTGCTAGCCAAACCACATCTTCAATCATGTGCGCTTCATCGTCAAAGACTTCGATAAATACGCGACCGATTGCCTTGCGCTTAGCCTCTGGCTCTTCTATTCCAGCAAGCGCATCCAAGAAACGATCTGAGGCATCAACACCTTTAACATTGAGGCCCATTCCTTCATATTGCTCAAGTACCTGTGTAAACTCGTCTTTGCGAAGTAATCCATTATTCACAAAAATACAGTAGAGATTTGCGCCTATCGCCTTATGCAATAGCATGGCTGCAACAGAGCTATCCACACCGCCTGAAAGTCCCAAAACAACTTTATCGTTGCCAAGTTGCTCTTTCAGTTGTGCGACCGTTTCATCAACAAAATGCGCTGGCGTCCAATCACCACTTACGCCCACAACATCGTACAAGAAGTTTTTCAATAACTGCGTGCCGTCTGTGCTGTGGTAAACTTCAGGGTGGAATTGAATCCCATAAGTAGCCTCATTCTTAACCTTATAACCTGCCACACGAACATCGTGCGTTGAGGCAATGACCTCAAAATCCGTCGGCAATTCCATAATGGTATCCCCGTGGCTCATCCAAACTTGTGAACCTGCACCAACGCCCTGGAATAACGTAGAATCAGCATTGACTTCGCTCAGGTTGGCACGACCATATTCACGGATTTCGCTTGGAGCAACTTTGCCACCGCCGGTTAAAGCCATGTATTGGGCGCCATAACACACACCAAGCAAAGGCAACTTTCCTTTGATGTTGCTCAAATCAAATTGAGGGGCATCTTCTTGCAAAGTGCTATAGGGAGAGCCACTCAAGATTACACCTTTGATATCTTCAGTGATAGCAGGTGGGTTATTGAATGGGTGAATTTCACAGTAAACATTAAGTTCACGCACACGACGCGCAATGAGCTGCGTGTATTGTGAACCAAAGTCGAGGATCAAAATGGTTTCTTGCATGGTGCAAAAATACCACTAAAAATTGGGGTGTATAACGACTGTACCTGCCTTTATTGTTGACATCTTTTCAACCATAGCATCCCTTGGATCAAGCCCTAAAATCCCTACTAAATCTAGGTAGGAAGCACGACGTTCCCAGAATGTACCTCCAGGGTAAGCGGCTTCAATGGCGCGATTGACACTTTGCATAAGTTCTTCATGGCGTCGTTTTTGTGCGCGATACCTAGTTTCCGCGGTGCGTTGGGCCAATTTTTCCATCTTCACCTTAAGCGCCGCAGCGTGCTGTTCAAGCTCCGGATAGTGCTCTAAAAGTGAAGTATTCCAGTGACCTATGGCCTCCATTAAAGGTGCTTGTAGCGATTCACCCTCGGCTTGCAAGACAGTATTCTTACCCAATAACTTTTGTTTCAGGGCCTCACCATTGGTTTCTAATAACTCTAGTAACGATATGCCGAGCTTTGCTAAGTCTTTAGTAAGCTTAGCTTCCTGAACTAAGAAGCTATTTCGCAAATACAGTAATGGCATCGGACGACCTAACTTCTCAAATGCGCTACCGAGCTGTAGCCAGTAGGCCAACTCTCCTCCTCCACCTACATAGGCGAGATTAGGTAAAAGCCACTCTTGATACAGAGGGCGCATTAAAGCATTCGGACTAACGTAGAAATATGGACATTCAGCATCAGGTTTTTCAATTCGCCTACGGTCGCCATCACGCAGATCAAAGAGATTGATGTCGCGTGGGAAAACTTGAGCCTTGTAGCCATGGGCAACAAGAACCTCAGTTTGCTCTTGAATGAGTTTAGAATATTGACCTTCCATCTCAGCCGACCATATTGACCCCGCATGCGATTTTAGCGCTAAATCCTGACCATCAAGGACCAGCAGCCCTAATCCTTCAGCCCATTGGCGCACCCATTGGCGTGTTGCCTCCGCGAGATTCTTACAGTCGCGATATGCCTGAAGTCGCGGTTGGACCAATTTTTTCTGCGCCTCATTCAATGGCACTTTTTCTAGCCAAGAAGATAATTGGTCCGCTAAATCATTCGTGGGCAAATACCCCACGGGGCCTTTGGCATCGGGTTTTTCCCAAGTGAATTTATGCGCACCGATGCGAAAAGAGGCGATCTCCTCAAAATCGTGATCTTCCGTTGCCATCCAAAAGACGGGAACAACATCAATTCCCAGTTCGGCAGTTGCAGCTTTTGCCAAGGCAACAGCTCCTAGCACCTTTGCTTCAAAAAACACCGTACCACCACAAACCATAAGCTGATGCCCGGTCGTAATGGTCAGCGCACCATTGCGAAATGCCTTTAGTGAGGCTTCTTCTGACGGGCTTAGATTAGCATTCTGACGTTCAAGTGCTCGGACAACGACATCTCTAGTTTCCGGGGAATATGACTGCTGTGCCTGAGCTTGGACTGCAAAGGCTTCCCAAGAATATGGGGCTTTGGCAATTGATTCCAGAAAAGTACCCCCAGCAATAAGGTCCTTCATTACTTTTGAAGGGACCGGCGAGTGCTCATGAAGAATACTTTCTAGCGTCATGCATATAATATTATGAATGCGAAGATAAAATCAATATTGCTAGTTGCTGTCCTTACAGCATGTGGAACATCAAAAGATTCAGAAAGTTGCTCGCTTGATGCGAAATACACCTTCAACTTTGAACAAGCTCAATATTATGCAATGCCCGTCATTGACTTTTCATTCCAGCTCAGCTATGATTGGCAAGTGAGAATGCCTGAGTTTGGCAAGCAAAACTTTAATTACTACGAAGCTGCCCGATTTACAGATGATAGCAGTGCAAGCATTTTATTGAAGGTACATCCATTTAAACGTGTGGGCTCTTATGTTTCGGTCAATGAACAGACGCAAGCACAGGAGTACATTAACCTACAGTTTGCAAAACGAGATAGCTGGAAGACGCTAAGAAAAGATACCGTCGACTCGTGGCTTGTGAATTACGGCTATTATGAGCAGGAACCTTTCCCGTATATAATCGCGCACAAACTGATCTTAAAAGACACGCTGACCAACGGGTTGTTTTTGGAACTACAGATGCCCTGTCCGATGGATTCATTTTCGTTGGGAAATCAGCAATGTTTAGACAAGGTCATGGACTCCTTTAAGGTCTATTTGTAGTTTCAATCGGTACACATAGGTACGATTTATAAGTCTATATACTCATTTTATAGCTCAACCTTGAGAATTTTGCGTCAAAATGCGCTTGGGGTTAGGAATGTGCTAAAATCTTATTCTATATTAGAACTATTCAAAGGCAACTTTGAATTAGGTTAGGGGTACGGAGCCAAGAAATTGGCTCCTTTTTTTTTGCCTGAACTTTC
>CAJXTR010000038.1 GCA_913060465.1 uncultured Cryomorphaceae bacterium
ATGATTCCTAGGCCAATCTGGCCAATAACCTTAAAAATCCCACGAAGACCTTTTTTATCCTTCTTAAAGACCTTGATGTAGTCGTCCAAAAATCCTATTGATCCCATCCAAACGGTTGTGATGAGCATCAGGATGATGTAAATGTTGTCCAGCTTCGCCCAAAGCAGCGTAGGGATAATGATGGCAAGCAAAATGATCACCCCGCCCATGGTAGGTGTACCCGCTTTTTGATTTTGTCCTTCAAGTCCTAGATCGCGAACGGTTTCTCCAATCTGTAGTCGGGATAATCGGTCAATAAGACGCTTTCCGAAAAGCATCGAAATGATCAGTGAAGTGATAATGGCCATTGCTGCGCGGAAGGTGATGTATTGAAACACACCGGCTCCTGGCAAATCGTACGTGGCATCTAAAAAATCAAATAAGTAATACAGCATGGTTATGCGTTTAAGTAGTCGTTCACTTGTTCTACATCGTCAAAGTGGTGGCGTTGGCCGTGCACTTCTTGGTATTTTTCATGTCCCTTGCCAGCGATGAGCACGACATCGCCTTCTTTGGCGAGCATTAGAGCGCTTTTAATGGCTTGAGCGCGGTCAAGGATGGACAGTACTCGGGACTTCAAATCTGCGGTTACCCCCGCGAGCATGTCGTCAAGAATGGCTTGAGGTTCCTCATTGCGCGGGTTGTCGCTGGTGAACACAGCTTTGTTGCTCATGCTTGCAGCGATTTGCGCCATCTGTGGACGTTTGCCTTTATCTCTGTTGCCGCCACAGCCAACCACGGTGATAATGTCCCCGCCGCCTTTTAGCTTTTCGATGGTGGTTAATACATTTTCAAGTGCATCAGGGGTGTGGGCGTAGTCGACGATGGCGGTGATGCCTTTGCCTTGTATGGATTGGAAACGACCTTCCACAGGCTTGAGCATGCTAATGGCTGTCAGTAGTTGGAGCGGGTCTTTGCCAAGCTCGACGCCTACAGCATAGATGGCGCAAAGGTTGTAGGCATTGAAATCGCCCATGATTCTAGTCCAGCACTCTTGGTCGTTGATGTGGAGTAGGGTGCCGTCGAATTGACGCTCCATGATTTTCACCTTGTAATCAGCAGGATGCTTTAAGGCGTAGCTGCGAACCTTCGCTTTGGTATTTTGAACCATGGTCTCGCCGTGCTTCACATCGTCATTAAATAGGGCGATGGCCGAAGGTTTTAAGCCGTCGAATAACATCTTTTTCGCAGCGATATAGGCGTTCATATCACCGTGGTAGTCCAAGTGATCTCTGGTGATGTTCGTGAATACAGCGACGTCGAAATCTACGTGTGCCGCGCGGTGTTGAACCAGGGCATGGGAGCTAACCTCCATGAAACAATATTTGACGCCAGCATCCACCATGGCGCGCATATGGCCTTGAATGGCCAAAGCATCTGGCGTAGTGTGAGTGGCCGGTACCGTATCACGTCCAATCTTCACGTTGATGGTGCTCAGAAGTCCACACTTTTCACCCTCTAGTTCCGAAAGTAAAGTGTGTAAGAGCGTGGCTACCGTAGTCTTGCCGTTGGTGCCGGTTACCCCGACTACTTTGAGTTGTTCGCTCGGGTGGTCGTACCAATTCGCTGCAATTGCGCTCAAAGCAAAAGCGCTATCATTGGTCTGAATGTAGTGCACTCCTTCGCGGGTATGTTCAGGTATGCGCTCACACACTACGGCAATGGCTCCAAGGTCTAATGCGGTGTCGATGTATTCGTGACCGTCAACTTGAGTTCCTGGAACCGCAACAAACAATCCGTTTTTCCCAGCCTTGCGGCTGTCGTAGCACACGGATTCGATGGCGATTTGGGTATTGCCTACAATGTCTTTGATGCGCACTCCGTAGAGCAAGTCTTTCAGTAGTTTCATTGGAGCCAAAGCGTTACGGTTGAACATTGAGTTAGGGCAGTGCCAGAGGCGGGTTCTTGTTTTACGACTTTGCCGTGGCCGTGAACCACCGTCTCAAGGCCGGCACTTTCGAGGACTTCTACCGCCTCGCGCAGATCGAGGCCGCGGAGTGAAGGCAGGTAATTTTTTTCCAAAGCGCTGTAATGACGCTCGAGATTGGGTTTGTTGTATTCAGCAAGGACCAATTGTTTTTTGCTCACCGTCTTTGGAGTACGAGGCAACTGGTGGTATACTTCATCCGCAATAGCCTTGAATACCGGGCCAGCAACAATATTTCCGTAGTAGCCCTTGTAGTAATTGGGTTTATTAATGACCACGATGCAGCTGTATTTAGGCGCTTCAGCAGGGAAGTAGCCCACGAAAGAGCTTTGGTAGTCCTTACCACCGCGCCAGTAGTTCAACTGACAAGTGCCCGTTTTTCCCGCGATGGTTACTTTCTCATCATAAATGTTAGTAGCGGTTCCACGACGCACCGCGCCTTCAAGCATGATCTGTAGTTTTTTGGTGGTCTCCGGGCTACAAATGCCGCGCTTAATTACTTCCGGCTCGTAGGACTCAACCGCACGTCCGTGGTCCATGATGCGGTCCACAACCTGAGGGCGTACCATATCCCCGTTGTTTGCAATGGCGTTGTAAATGGTCAGCATCTGAAGTGGTGTAAACTCAACACCATATCCATAAGACATCCATGGTAGAGAGATTCCAGACCAATTATCATCCGATGGTTTCGGGATGTTGGGTGAGGTTTCCCCCTTAATCTGTACACCTGTGGTTTGGTCAAAATTTCTGCGGTACAGGAAGTCGACAAACTCGTCCGGGTCGTCCTCGAAGGATTCCTGAACCAGTTTTACGATACCTGTATTTGAGCTGACCTCAAAGGCTCTACGTAAGTTGATTTTGCCATATCCACCCTCGCGAGAATCACGCACTTTTTTGCCATAAACCGTGTAAATACCGCCGTCGGTGTCTACCGAAGTGTTGGTATCAGCTGCGCCGGTTTCTAAAAGCGCCATTGCGCTGAGCAGTTTCATGGTCGATCCAGGTTCAGTGCGTTCCCAAACGGCGTAATTCCGCAATTCAGAGTATGTGCTGTCTTTCGGATCACGACCCAGGTTCGCCATCGCTACAATGCGCCCCGTGGCGACCTCCATGACCACGGCGCAGCCGTGGTCGGCCTCGTATTTCTGCAGTTGTTGGTGTAAGCTGCGCTGCGCAACGTCTTGAATTCGCGTATCGATAGTGGTGAAAAGATCATAGCCATCTACGGGTTCCACGGCTTGTGGGTCGTCCAATGGTTTCCAATCATCTCCCGCGATTTTCTGCATCAATCGGTTTCCTGGCTTTCCTTGTAGGTAGGTGCTGTAGTAGCCTTCAAGCCCTGCACTTGCGGATTCTGTATCGTAGCCAATTGTGCGGAGCTTAATGTCCGTGGCCATTTGAATGCGTTGTTTGTCTTCTTGTACAATCAATCCCCCTTGGTAGATGCCGCGCTTTAAAATGGGGTATTGGCGAACACGGGTGAGGTCACTGTAGTTCAGTTCTTTGGCGAGGAAAACGTAGCGGTTCTGTTGGGAACGTTTGGTGCGGAGATAATTCTCCCATTCACGTGCGTTGCGGGTTGGGTTTAGGGCAGCGAGTTTTTCTGAAAGCGCACCGACCTCTTCTTGAAAGACCTCTTCTTTAACAGTAACTGGATCAAAGAAGATGGTGTAAACAGGCTTCGTCGTTGCGAGCGTTTTTCCATCGCTGCTGTAAATATCACCGCGCTTGGCCGGTATGGACCGGCGTTCAATGACGCGTTCCTGGCTTTGCTTGCGGAGCTCGGGTCCCATGACAAGTGAGACATAGAATAATCGGCCCAAAACGGCAGCGAAGAGCACATAGACCACGGCACTGATCCAAGTGATTTTGCTTTTGATATGTTTCAAATCACTGCTCATTCTTCAACGACGATTTTTTCCGGGCGCTCCTGCGGACTTTTTAGTCCAAGCGCTTGTGCTTTGCGCATTACTCGGCTCTCAAGGGAAAGTTTGGTCAGCTTTTCACGCGTTTCGGTGTGTTCAGCCTCAAGGGTTTGTCGGAGTTTGCTGAGTTCATCAATGCGGTGAACTTTTTGGTCCGCGCGGTGGCTGGTGTAGATGGAGATCAATGCCAAAAAGCTAAGCCATGCTGCGAAGGGCAACATGCGAATGAGGCCTTCATCACCAAGGGTGAGGCGCTCTTTTGCGGATGCTATGGCGTTTTTGATCTTAGACATCTTTGGTCCAATTCGTTTCTGTTCGTTCTCCAATACGCAACTTGGCACTTGTAGCCCGCGGGTTACGTGCATTCTCCTCGGCGGTAGCTATGATGGGTTTGCGCGTAATGGCTTTGTACGGCACATGTTTCACCCCAAAAAAGTCACTATCGGTCTGGCCTGAGGGACGGCCTTCACGGATGAAGTTTTTGACCATGCGGTCTTCGAGACTGTGGTAGCTCATGATTACTAATCGGCCTCCGGGACGCAGTACCTCTGTAGCGCCGTATAGCATATCCTCGAGCACTTCGAGTTCTTTGTTGACTTCCATGCGTAGGCCTTGGAATACTTGGGCTAGGTACTTGTGCCATTGGCCTTTTGGCGCAAGGGGTTCTACAAGCGTGCGAAGTTGAGCAGTAGTAGTAATGTCCTCAGTGGCGCGTGCCATAAGTAGCGCATTGACTAAGGCACGTAATCCTTTGATGTCGGTGTGCTTTCTGAAAAGGTCGTAGAGCGCTTGCTCCTCGTAGGTAGCAATCACTTCCGCTGCGGAAAGACCGGCTGCAGGATTCATTCGCATGTCCAGTGGTCCATCAAAGCGAATGGAGAACCCGCGGTCGCCTTCGTCAAACTGATGTGAACTAACGCCTAGGTCAGCAAGTATCCCGTCGACCTGCTTTACGCCATGGAGGCGCAGGTGGTTTTTGATGTAACGGAAGTTGGCTGCGATGAATACAAGGTTCGGGTGCTGTGGAAGGTTGTTTTGGGCATCCGGGTCTTGATCAAATGCATAGAGTTTACCTGTGGTAAGCTTTTCCAAAATGGCTTTGCTATGACCACCGCCGCCAAAGGTCACGTCAACGTACGATCCGGTTGGATCGATGTTGAGGCCCTCAAGGCATTCCGTTAAGAGAACTGGATCATGATAGCTCATTCTGACTTGGATTTATTCCGCCCATTACTTCTTCGGCGAGCAATCCAAAGTCATCACTATCCATGTTCACTGCATTTTCGTAAGCTGCTTTGTCCCAAATCTCAACAATGCCGTTGTGTGCGCTGAGCACTACGTCTCTGTTGAGGTTTGCGAAGGCTTTGAGGTCTGGGCTTACCCCTATTCGGGTAGCGCCATCGAGCTCAACCAGCTTTACACCTGCTGTGAACAGTCGAATGAAATCGTTGTGCTTCTTCACGAAGCGATTCAAGGAATTCACCTTGCTCATGACTCCATTCCACTCTTGCATAGGATACAACTCTAAACACTTGCTAAACACGCTTCTTTTGAGCACAAATGCGTCGTCCATCGCCGGTAGCAACTGCTTTTTCAGTGCTGCCGGGAGGCTGATGCGACCTTTCGCATCCATTTTGCATTCGTGAACTCCAATGAGGTTTAACATGTGTGTAGACTGCTCTCTTACAAAAGTAGAATTATCATCCCACGATTTCCCACAAACGTACACATTGTGGATAACTTTTCCCACTTTTTCGGATGAAAATAGCGCTAGGCCTTATTTAGAGCGGTGGGAAGAAGTGGGAGAAGGTGAAAACAGGGTGTGGAAAAGATTGTGAATAGCTTAGGGACCAATTGGCCCAATAAATTGGCCTAACTTTGCGTCAATACTAGAACCGATGAAGATTAACACCGCTGAATTCATGAAATCATCCGCGCGCATTAGCGAATGCCCGGACCCAATTAAAAATGAGTTTGCCTTCATTGGTCGCTCCAATGTGGGCAAGAGTTCGTTGATCAATATGTTGGTTGAGCGCAAGGACTTGGCCAAGACCTCAGGACGTCCGGGAAAAACACAGCTCATCAATCATTTTGAGATTAATGAACAGTGGTACCTCGTCGATCTTCCAGGTTATGGGTATGCAAAAACTTCCAAAGTGAAGCGAGCGGAGTTTCAAAAGATGATCACGAATTACATCAAGAACCGTGAGAACCTCATCAATACGTTTGTACTCATCGATTGCCGCCACGATCCCCAAAAGATTGATCTGGAATTTATGGAGTGGTGTGGAATGGAGGGCATTCCGTTCTCCATCGTTTTTACAAAAATCGATAAGCTCGGTTCTTCTGCGCTCATGAAACAGATTGCGCGTTACAAGAAGAAATTGCTGTTGCAGTGGGAGGCTTTACCGCCAGTATTTATGACTTCAGCGGAAGGAAAATCGGGCCGTGAAGAGGTATTGAGGTATATCGACGAACTCAATGCAAGCATAAGCCCACAGATGTATGGGAAATAAGAAGCTTCTTATCGCACTTTTGATTTTTGGCGCAGGATTTGCCCTGGCCATCGCATTGAAAATGTATCCCCTGTTTATCGGATTGGGCTCAGGCCTAGGATCGGCCTATTACTTCAACGTTCGCCCAAAACAATAAGCATTATTCTTCCGGAGCAATAAGACCGGTCTTCTCTCCGAAGTAACGGGCGAAGTCGCGCATATCTGCTGCTAAAGCTGTGTCCTCCGTGGCGCGCTCGTATCCGTCGGCCATGGAAATAAAAGTCTGGTGGTACATGCGTTTCATGTCGTCCATGAGCATGTCTTTAGTCCACAGATCAATACGCAAACATTCAGAATTTTTATCGTCCCAAACACCCATCATCAAAGCCTTCGCTTGCTCGTTGGTTACCCCGCCATCAGTGGCGTCCCAAGTAATGGTTTCCGGAATTTTGTTTTCGTCAAGTCCGACGGTGATTTTGATTTCGCTTTCTTTCTGTACAGCCATTACGGTTTGTATTGAGCGTCGCGCAGGAATTTCTGAGCGTCGCGGATTCGTATCAAAGATTGAAGGGAGAGATCGCGGTGATTCTCCGCGTATGATTTGACCAATTTATACCCAATGTATCGTGCCACGCGACCGGGAATCTCGGTATCCATGGCGGTGCCTAGCTTTGAAAAAGGCGCGGGTTCGCTGAGGCGTTGGCGGATCATCATGTCGGTTGAAAACAGTAATTGGTCACGGACGAACACCTCCCAAATATTGGCTTCGTTTGATTCTAAAAACGCCCATTCTTCTGGTCCATATCCTAAAATTTCTGCGACCTCTACTTCGTAACCGGTCAATGCTTCACTGGCCACCGCCACCTTGCCGTGGTAAATCATTTGCCCCAACAAGGTAGGGTCGTTGAAATTCTCCAATCCCATTGTTGCCAAAATCGCATGAGCATATTCCACGGGAATCTGACTTTGTCGCAAAAGGGCACGCTGGTATGCTGGGATGTATTCATATCCTGGGTAGCCCACTCCTAAGAAATTATCTAGCCCCACAAAGGCTTTTGCAGGATCGTCTTCCTCTGTCCCAGGGTAGTAAAGGCAAGGGGTTTCAAGGTCGATGCCGCTGATGTAGAAATACAACGCTTCGGGTCTGGGTGCGCCGAGTAATGCACTTGCACGTTCACTAATGGCGTTTAAATCCTCGGCAATGGCGTCCTTGTCCATTAAGTTCTGGACGTTGGTATAATGGTCGCGCAACGTAGGGTTGGCGCGCTCTTGCTTCCAAAAATTTGGGATGGGGTTGGATTGGAAAAAAGGATTGAAGTAGGTGGCCAATTCTTTCATGTCGAGCGAATCCCCACCAAACAAGGCCTCATCAAAATGGCGTACTTCCCAATCAAAACCTTCAGTACTTTCTGTGGAATACAATGAACTTGCACCACCAAATCCTCGTTGAATAAAGAAAATTAGGGCCACTACAAAGGTGGCGGCGAAGAGGTATATTTGGTACGTGCCTTTCATCGGGTCAAAATTAAGGGGAAAGCAATGAAATTACAGGAAACGGCAGATCATATTACGAATTGGTTGAAAAGCTATGCAGAGAACGCTGGCGTCAAGGGTTTTGTTGTAGGCGTTAGCGGCGGAATAGATTCTGCGCTCACCTCGACTCTCTGTGCCCGCACCGGCCTAGAAGTGCTCACCTTAGAAATGCCCATTCACCAGCATCCCGACCAAGCCTCGCGAGGTCAAGAACATCAAGCTTGGTTAGCAGCCAACTTCCCAAACACGCGCCACATCCAGGTAGACCTCACTCCAGTCTACGACCACTTCGTCGCCGCCATGCAACCTGGAGGCGCGGACCACGAACTCTCCCTAGCCAACTCCCGTGCGCGACTTCGCATGTCTACCCTCTATTACCACGGCCAAGCCAATGGTTTATTAGTTGCTGGTACGGGCAATAAAGTAGAAGATTTTGGTGTAGGATTTTACACCAAATACGGCGACGGCGGGGTAGATCTGAGCCCTATTGCTGATCTATTGAAAACAGAAGTATTTGCTTTGGCGCGTCACTTAGGCGTAGTTAGCAGCATCTTGGATGCCAAACCTACAGACGGTCTGTGGGGCGATGATCGCACGGATGAAGATCAGTTAGGTGCCACGTATCCAGAATTAGAATGGGCCATGGCACAACACGAGGCAGGTAAGTCGGTATCAGAATTTTCAGGCCGCGAAGCTGAGGTCATGCAGATTTACTTGCGATTTAACACCGCGAACAAGCATAAAATGCTACCAATTCCGGTCTGTGAGGTTCCGAAATCGCTGAAATAGTGTTAATAGGGGAAAGATATCCTCATTCTATGGGCAGAATTGCTCACTTCTCTATCTTATATAAAGAACTTCTTTAAGGGGTTCTACAGGTAAAAAGCGATGCGGAACATCCGCAGCAAACTGCTGTTATTCAGTTAATTCTTTTATTTTTGTACCATATTGGTACACATTAATTGTTATGGTGATTATTAGTAGTCGTGAGTTTAGACAACATCAAAAGGAGTATTTCGAACGCGTAGATAATGGGGAACACATTATTGTTCAGCGTGGAAAGGACAAGGCATATGCATTGACCCCGATCACGCCAAATGATATGTACTTCAATGCAGGAATGTTGAAACGGCTAAAGGATAGTCTTGAACAAATTGAAAATGGAGAATACCAAGAAATCAGCAGCTCAAAAGGGATAAGTGAGTTGCTGGGTCTATGACATATAAACTGCTACTTTCAAAAATTGCAATAGAAGATATACGATCACATAGAAAGTCAGGTGATAAAGTAATTCTGGTGAAAATCGATCAACTATTGAACGAACTTCTTATGCATCCTGCTACTGGAACAGGGCAGCCTGAAAAACTGAAACATGAGCTTTCTGGGAAATTCTCCAGACGAATTAATCGAAAACATCGACTCGTTTACGAGATTGATGAAGTTGCAAAGACGGTGTGCGTTTTAAGCGCAAAGGCGCATTACCGTTAGTTCCCTTTTTCAGTTAGTATTTATGAAAAAACCCCGCCGAGGGGGCAGGGTTTTTTAAGGCGGTTAGACGTTGATTTCCTTCTTCGCTAGATAGAAGTCGATACGCTCGATACTATCATCAGCTAAGCGCAAGTCCATTTCTTCGAGAGTTTTAGGTGGGGGTACGATCACCTTGTCTCCGGGTTTCCAATTCAATGGCATTGCCACTTTGTGTTCATCGCTAAACTGCAAAGCGTGCAAGGCGCGAATAATTTCGTCCATGTTACGGCCTACGTTTAGTGGGTAGTACATGATTAAACGGATCTTGTTCTCAGGATCGATGAAGAATACTGCACGAACTGCAGCTGTCTCACTTTCGTTTGGCTGAAGCATTCCGTAGAGTTTACTGACCTTCATGTCGAGGTCTGCAATAATTGGAAACTGAAAATAAACACCAGTATTATCGCGCACGTTGTTTACCCATGCCAAATGGCTGTGGATAGAGTCTATAGAAAGGCCGATCAAAGCTGTGTTCATTGAGTCAAACTCTGCTTGGCGCTCTGCGAATCCACTCATTTCAGTTGTACAAACTGGAGTAAAATCTGCAGGGTGACTAAATAAGATTTTCCATTTTCCTTGAGCATAGTCCGAAAACTTGATTTTACCGGTAGTCGTTACTGCCTCAAAATCTGGTGCTACATCGCCAATTCTTGGCATGCTGTAGACTTGAGTTGAATCTTCCATGATATAGAGATTATTTATTAATAATTGAACATCTCAAAGATCCGTCTATCTCGACATGATTCCAATCGGTTATCTCTATTGTGATATTTGTCTCAGTTCAAAATCAAATAGTTAGAAGTCATTCCAACCTCACCTCATCTGTAAAGAAATAGCTTTGATACCCAGCGCCCGGGTGCCAATCTTGTAGTCGACCGGCATTGGTATACGTAATGCGAATGGCCTTCACTAAATCAGTTCTAGGATTGCTCAAGACCACGTCGTGACGGACGGCTTCTTCTTGTCCTAAAGGATTGTCCATTTCCATGGCGCCGAAGAAATGCCACTGATCGTCGCCTTCATACAATACTTGGACTTCCACTTTTTGCGGCGCAGCGATCCAAGCACGAATGTCTTTTAGAATACCGACATGTACGGTTTGCACTTGTTTCGACTTTTTCAAAGTGATTTCCAGCGTCGCATCGTGGCCTTGCACTCCGACCCAATGCCCCTTTCGCCAGTCTGTATCTCCAGTGATTCCATCGACCATAGCTTCGGGCCCGCCAGCTGTGTACTGAGGGGAAGCGTGTCCTACTATCCAGGCAGCTTCGAGGTTATCATCGCGCTTGCTGAATACGGCCTTTGCGACGTGATTGCCATAACCGAAATGCGGCGTTATAGCAGTTACAAAACCATCGTCATACGCCGTTCCAATGCGCACACGGCCCTTGCGGTCCTTCTTCCATTTTACATTTTCGTAGCTATGGTATTGCCATAGATCATATTGTCCTGTTGGGATGATCTCAACTTTGGCGGTGCCGGTAAAGGTCCGCGGTACACGGACGATTGGTGCCGGTGGCGTAGGGTTTTTCATCTTGGTGGCATAGCGATACACCTTGCCCCAATCTGATGGTTCGTCGCCACGTTTTACCTTCCATTGGCCGCCTTCGAGGAGTTCGTCGTGCGTGAAATAGCGCTTCTGAAAGGGTACCTGAACACTATCCCCGCGGTCGTAATCCATGATATAGGTACCTACATCTTCTACGGTGATGTCCAATTCTTTCCCATTGGGTAACTCCAAATGAATGGCATCCCACCATGGTGTTGAAATTTGGTATTCCGGCTTGCCCGGCACTAACGGATACATGCCCATCGAGGCCATTACATACCATGCACTCATCTGTCCGCAATCCTCATTTCCGCTCAGGCCATCTGGTGCATTCTGGTACTGCGACCCCAAGATGCGGTGCACCCAATAGCTGGTTCGGCGTGGGTTATTGGTAGCGTTGTAGAGGTAGGCGATGTGGTGCGAAGGTTCGTTCCCGTGCGCGTATTGGCCAATGAGCCCAGTGATGTCCGCTTGGTCGCGTCCTGTGGTGTGCGAGCTTGCATAAAAGAGTCCGTCGAGGAGGTCTTCGAGGACATCGTGACGGGATTTTACGAGGAGCTTTTGCTTTTTGCGGGGCAGGTTGTTCCAATTTTCCCTTCCGCCACGAAAATTGGTCAATACTTCCATCCATCCCTCAATATCATGAACTGGTGAAAAGCTGTACTGGAACGCATTGGCTTCCGTGAAATGATTGTTCACCTCGCGAGGATTGTACGGGCTGTAAAAGTCTCCATTAGTACGCGGTCGAACGTACCCGCTCTCCGGATCGATCAACGAGCGGTAGGCGGAGGATCGTTGGTCATAGGCCATATAAGTATCCCAATCCTCAAAGCGCTGAGCTGTCCAAGCAATGCACGCATCGTCGTAAGCATATTCCAATGTTTTCGAGACCGATTCGCTTTCGTCCTCAATACTCAAGAACCCAGATTCCTGATAAGCGCCCAATCCGAAGATATCCATCTCCGCGGTGGCGCGCATGGCTTCCAGGGTCAGGGCAGTATCCGTGTGGTAGCCTTTGGCAATAGCATCGGCGAGTACACTGACGCTGTGGTAGCCAATCATACAATCAGTCTCATTACCGGCCAATTCCCATATAGGCAAACGGCCGCGCTGCTTGTACATGTCGAGCATGCCGTACACAAACTCCTGCGTGCGCTCAGGTTGGGTAATGGTGTATAAAGGATGGGCCGTTCTGTAGGTATCCCAGAGGCTGAATACGGTGTAGTGGCGGTTCACGGTATCGCGGTAAATGATGTTATCCTGTCCGCGATAACTGCCGTCTACATCGCTCCAAAGATTTGGAACGGAATAGGCATGATATAATGCCGTAGCATAAATGGCACGTTGATTAGGTAGGGCGCTTTTTACTTTGCTTTTGGCCAATTCCTTTTCCCATTTTGCTACGGTAGCTAATCGGATTTCTTCGAAACGCATGGTCTCTAGTTCGTGCTTGAAATTCAGTACAGCTCCTTCTTCACTAGTACCGCTCATGGCCACGCTAATGGTGGCATCAGTCTTTCCTTCTTGAAGTGGAAACCACCATACACCATCGCTGAGTTGCTGAGGAGTGTCCTTAAAATCTCCCAAATCAAGGGCGAAATAAAAATGCTGTTCACGTGCCCAGCCTTCCGAAATTCTCCGGCCTACCCAAAGTCCGTCGCCACGGTATTGCAGGTCTTTTTTTAATACTCGATCACGGAAATTTAAATCGATCATAAGCCCGGGAGCCTCCCCATCACCAAACCTAATCTGCATCATCCCGGATCGATCCCCAGCCGTCGCCTCTATAACCGTTCCGTCATCTAGTCTCGCGCGGTAGTATCCCGCCTCGGCTACCTCACTGGCCTTATCAAAAGCGATATGATCCCCTTCCTTAGTCGGCGATGAATAAGGCAGCATCAACAGATCGCCATAATCGCTCACTCCGGTACCGCTGAGGTGTGTGCAGGTGAAGCCGTACATCGCGCTATCCGTAAAGTGGTAACCGCTGCATCCGTCCCAACCATCGTAACGTGTATTTGGGCCCAATTGTATCATTCCAAACGGCGCTTGCGCACTAGGATGGGTGTGGCCGTGGCCACCAGTTCCGATAAATGGATTGATATCTTTTACAGAGGTCCACTCAGCATCTTGAGCAGAAAGTTGAAGCCCGATGAGCAGGGCGAGCATTTGGGTCAGTTTGCGCATGTCCCCAAATTAAGAATAATGCGTAAGTTTAAGGAAACACAGAACCATGTCCAGAAGAAGATTTCTGAAGAATCTCGGCTTGGCTGGTGCGGGCCTCGCTATTAATCCACTATCAACCTCCGCACAAACCACTCAACCGCCAGTTCCACTCAAGGATTCTCCCTTGGTGATCAGCACTTGGATACACGGTATGGAAGCCAATGCAGGCGCATGGTCTGTTCTTGAAAACGGGGGTGCTGCCTTGGATGCCGTGCAAAAGGGGGTAGCGGTGACCGAAAGCGACATGAACAACCGCAGCGTTGGGCTCGCTGGGCGTCCAGACCGCGACGGTCATGTGACCCTTGATGCCTGCATCATGGACCACGACAGTCGTTGTGGATCAGTGGCTTTCTTAGAGGATATTCAGCACCCCATTGATGTTGCCCGCGCCATTATGGACAAGACGCCTCACGTGATGTTGGTGGGTGAAGGTGCGCAGAAATGGGCCTTGGAAAACGGGTTCTCGAAAGTAGATTTTGAGGTGCCCATTCCTGAGGTGCAAAAGGACTATGA
>CAJXTR010000039.1 GCA_913060465.1 uncultured Cryomorphaceae bacterium
AGAAGCCTCCGAAAATTGCAGCCAGTAACAAAGTAATCTTGCGCATGAGAGTTGAGTATTAATTGATGTTAAAAATAGTGGTTCTGGGTTAAAAATTCGTTAATCAAAATCGAGTGTTAGTTTAAATCTCTTTACTACACCGTTTTGTGAATCAGCGATATAGAGAATCTTGTCATAGTAGCTAATGGCGCTCACATTGCCAAAGCCTCCTATGGTTGAAATGGCATTGGTTTCTGCCGTTGAAGCTGGCGGTGGAGGTACACCCTCGAGCCCAGAAGCGGTGAATTGGTAGACGCTATCTACTCCGGCATCTGCAACAAACAAAAATCTTGATCCATCGCCGGCCAAACATAGGTCAACTGGATCTACAAAACGTTTAGGTGTTTGTAAGTAACCCGTGCTGTTGGGATCCGAGGTTGAGTAAAAAATGGGTTGGTACAAGGCGCCAAATGGTCCTTCGGTAAATTGTATGTGCTGTACCTGAATTTCTTGGTCTTCGTGTTGGTTGAGCACCCAAAAATCTGGACTGTTGTTGGCGGTTAACTGCGGTGCTTGTGTGAAACCTTGGAGCGCAAGGGGACGCTTAAAGTAGTTGGAATAGGTCGCTCCCGTGGCCGTGACCGGCAAGGAAGAAATCCACTGGTGGTCCTTGGTGAATTTCAGTACAGCATAATCTGGTCCGAAGCCGGCGTTATTGTTGCTTACGCCCGTGCGGCTGAGGTAGTAGCTGTTGTTCTCGGCAGGTAAATTAGAACCTATGATTGCAACATCGGTGAATTTCACTTTTGCATCCGATGATGAGAAGCTGTTTTTAAAGTAAAAAGGATGAACGAGTGCAACTTCAACTTCAGCATTTGTGAAGCTCAAGGTATTTTGAGTATCGACAAGGTCAATCTCATAGAGAGCGGTAAGGCTATAATCTACACCTGTAATAGTTGTATCATATGTGCCTATAGCTAAGAGTTTGAAGGACCTGTTTTGAACCACCTTTCGAACCCCTGGTACGCTTATGCTGCCTTGAAGGTTCAAGGCTAGATCATAGCGTAAGATTTGATCATTCGCGCTATCCACCACGTAGATGAACTCATCGTATCCGACATGTACATCCACAGGGGCCTGGGCATCATGGATGTTCGGTGCGATGGGCACATAGCTGATTTCACGAACTTCGTAAGTGGGTATTTCAATGAAGTCTAAGTCGGTTCTTTTCCCAAAGTAGTTCTCACAACTCCCGATGAAAATAGCCAATAGAGGTAGGAAGTATTTGAATAGTCTTACCATGTTAGTGGCTTTATTTTAAGTCCAATTGTTCCCTGATAGGTGCCGTAAGGAGTAGGCATGGCACCAACGCCCCATTCAATAGGCCAACCACTTACTTGTCCTTTCATTCCGAAGCCCATCCATGGCAGTGATTTTTGGCTACCTATTTGGTATCCTACACTGGTCCAATAATAGCTGCGCCATTGATATTTCAGGCCAGCGGCATAGTATTCGGCGTTATCTGTAGGGTGGTTGAGTTGGAAGCTCGGCGTGAGTTTTTGTTCTCCAGCTTCCCAAGCGGTCCATTGTAATCCCATGCTGAACATCTGTGGCGTTGCAGCAAGAGCACTTTCGTTGCCTGCTGGAAGGTTGGAGATAGGGGTGTTGGGTCCAAAATTCGTAAGTGCCGCGGCGAATTGAAGGTCTGCGATGTCCAGCTTGTAAAGGAAACCAAGGTCCAAATACACGTTGTGCGCACGGTACACTCCGAGTTGTTCGAGTCCATATTTCAACTGCATTCCTGCATGGAAATATTCAGAGAAGGCTTGACTGATGCCGAGCCCTACAGAAGTCAAGGTTGCTGAGGTGGTTGCTCCAGTTCCTTCCGGTTGCCAAACAGTTCGCTCAAGAATGGATCCTGTGCTCAATGAGTTTAGGGTCAGCGCAATGTGTTGCCCATTGGTGCGTTCCTTAGTTAATGCTACAAAGTCGTGTGAAATACCACCTCCTAGGGATCGATTCGCTGTGAATAGACCTTGTTGATTGCCGCCGCTGACTAATGCCGGATTGATCAAGGCGCCAAAGCTGTGTTCAGTCATTGCCAAGCTCGCGCCTCCTACGCCTACGCTGGCTGGGTCGATCGGTAGTTTTAGGAATGTGAAGGCACTAAGTCCGGCACGCTCTTCGCCGTAGGTTGGCAAAATTTGACCTTGGGAAACCGTACTACAAAGTAGCAGGAGAACGAATGCTATGTGCTTACGACTTACCATTTGATTTGAATTCCTGCTAAGATTTGTGTTGGCGCAGAGTAGCGCGCTGGATTGCGTGGATCTGTACCTGTCTCCTGTGGTCCATTATATTCTGGGCGTGGATCGCGCCAGGTAAGTGGTACATCATCGCCGTATTCGTAGGCACGACCAGTGATCGGGTTAACGATCTGTGCGTTGCGACGATTGGTGATGTTCATGACCTCGAGGTTGAGAAGAATACCACCTGTGCCAAATTTTACTAGGGCGTAGGATGCTTTTCCGTTGAGGCCGAACCAGTACGTACCTCTTTCGCGGAGGTAGTTACTATTATCTACTCGGTATTGTGGGCGGCCCAGGTCATTGTAACCCTCAAGGATTTGTGGGGTGTAACGGTATCCAGAGGTGTATTGCGCGTTTAGAGATGCACGGAATCTGCTGGAATCGCTTTGATAGCTGATACCAGCATTGAATTTCCACGGTCGGTCCCAAGCGAGGAATTGTTCTTGGGTTAGCGGGACTTCACCAGTTTGGGCAATTTGAAGGGCGCTTTCGCGGGCGCTGTTTGATTTTCCTCGTGCCTGCTGGTAGGAGCCGTTGAAGAAGGAATTGAAGTGGTCGGTGAGGCGCGCATTGAGCTGAGTTTCAACCCCAATGATCTTCGCGTAATCTTGATTGATGTACATGGTCTTGGTTACCGGGCGTCCAGTAGCGTCGGTGGTAATAACGCGTCGTGAGACGATGTAATCAAAACGGTTGTTGTTGAAGGCATTGATGGTCCAGCCTAATCGAGATCCTAGCAAGGTTTTGTACCCGACCTCATACGAGATGTTGACCTCTGGATTGAGGTTGGGGTTACCAAGCGAAGAAAGGAAGCTTCGGTCTTGGTATTGAGGATCTAGACCGGCGTACATGAATCGCGGGTGAGGCATTCGCATGCTATGCCCGTAGTTGAAGTACAGTACGTTGTTTTCGGTAACTGGGAAACTGACGTTGAGGCGAGGGAGTAATCGGACCTTCCAGCGCAAGCCACCGGCACCAAAGGAATTTTGAAGGTATTGCTCACGAACTGCATCTAAAACTGGAGAGCTTTCATCCGCAACTGCATTGTCTGCGAAGGCGCCCGGTGCCCAGTAATTAAAGCGCATTCCCATCGTGGCTTTTACGCCCTTGTATTCAATACGGTCCTGTGCGAATAGCCCTCCCTTTTGTGGGCTTACTTTCCAGATGTCATTGCTCGAGCCAATACTTACGGATGGAGTAGAAGTTGTGTCGTTGATGGCAATTGGCGCACCAACCCAAGGGCGGTAAACATCGACCCATTGGTATTCGGTAAAGGCGTGTTCAAGACCGCCGCTAATGGTGTGTATTGCGTTCGGCTGGAAGCTTAATTTTCCTTTTAGGGTGTGTTCCGCAGCGTAGTGGTCGTGCCAGATCGGTGTAATACCGCCATTGTTGATTAGACCGTTGCCAGGTATGAGGTAGTAGTTGCCGTAGGGATCGTTCGGGTTGAAGACGGTGAGGTCTCCTGTGAAAATATAGTCCTCGTCATAGATTTGATCTACAGTTTCTGCGCGGAACGGGCGGCCGTTTGCATCGGCGCGAAGGTTTGTAAAGAGTCGACCCGTAGAAATGGTCAATCCAGTTTTTTGGTTGAGGCGTTTGTTATATCCAAGTACTGTGAGGTTACTGTGGTGGGTGTATGTCGTGGCGTTGTCTAGGTTATTGCTTCGCTCGTATTGGAACCCGGGTGCAAGTAGGGCATCAAAACCTACGATTTGAAGGGTACGTGAATTTTGATTGACCATTAAGCTGTGGCTGTTGGTCAAAGTGATTTTTCCGAATTCCTTGCTTGCGTAACTAAGCTTAATGGTATGCGAATAGTCGTTGCTTTGGCGTGGGGCCCATAGTTCTGGGTTGCCTGGGAACATGCTCGATTTCAATTGGTCCGCTGTGGCCCCGAAATAGTGGTCAGTCCATTGGCCGCGTGCTGTGGTAAAGAGGCGGACTTTTTTACCTGTGAAAGGCACAGGTGTGCTCAGCGTAGCTTCAATCTCATCGGTATTGAATGATGTGGCAGAGACTAATTGGTCCGTTTGATAATTCAGGCCCCAACTCAATTTTTCTCCACCTTCTTTGATTTGGGTATTGATGATCCCTGCCGAGCCGCCGCCGTATTCTGCTGAAGCACCACCGGTCATTAAGTTCAAGGCACCAACAGAAGATGCGCTAACACTCACCCCGCCTCCTGTTCCAGCTAGAGGGTCTTGGGCGGAAATACCATCAATAAGGTATTCAGTTTCATAAACTCGTGCACCACGAATTTGAAGGCCATCTGTTGTTTTTTGGACACCGGCCTGTTGCGCTAAGACATCTTCAACGCCTTTGGCCACGAGTGCACCTATCTCATTGTCAGTAAGCGTGATTGCTGAGGAGGCTTTTTCGAGGTCTACTTGGTTCTTACGCCCAACAACCGTTACCGCTTGAAGCATCTCGCTCTGTTCACTCAGTTTTGCATTGAGTCGTACGGTTTTTCCCGGTGTAATCTTTACATCGTTGAACTGCATGGGTTGGTAGCCAATGAACTGGAATTTCACACTGTACGTACCCGGTTTGATGTCGCCAATTTTAAAGTTGCCATCAAAATCTGTGAGCCCTTGGTAGAAGGTTCCTACGATGGTGATGGCAGCATTTGGCAAGGGTTCACCGTTTGCTTTATCAATAACGGTACCGGAAAGCGTGCCTTTATCTTGCCCAAAGGAAAGCGTGCTGGCCAGCAATGCTATGAGTATGTACCAACTAGAATACCGCATTGAATACATGATCTAAAAGTTCTTGACCGCCTTCATTTGGGCGGGTGAATAGGTGTAAGGGCAGGGCAATAAAAACTTGGTTCACGGAACTGCCTTGGCTACGTGTTGCCCCCAAGGTGGTGGCGCCGTTCCAGCCGGCAATCTTGGTTAGTTGTCCTACGTATAAAGGGCTGGCATCTGCAGAAGGAACCACAGGTACTACCCCTAAGACGATGTTCTGGGGACGCATAGATGGATAGCCACTCACTAAAGGAACCAAACTGCTGTCATTTGTTAAACGTGCTTGACCGCTGCTCAACACAATAGATTCAATAGGGAAGATATCTAAGTAGGCACCCCCTGCCATTGGAGCAGAAAGTTGTGATGCCGTGAAGAGCTTCCCGCCTTGCTGCAAGAATTTTTGTGTGCTGAGGGCGAGAATATTGAGCAAATAGTCAGAGCCGGATTTTGTTGGGAATACGGTAGCATCTGTGAAAAGAGCAATCTGCGAATAACGCGACATGATAATTTCATAGGTCGGGTCCCAATAGGCTGGGATACCGGCACCCGTTACAGCGTCCATCTGAATGTAGTCGTACGCAATGTTGGCACTGTCCATCCAGGCCTTGTAATAGCTGCCAAGGTATTCTGCTTGGCCATTTATGATCAATGTGTTTTCTGAAGCAGCAGACCAAAGGAAGCCTGCAGAGGTATCTACGGCAGAGTAGATTCCCGCGCGATCTTTTGCTCTTAAATAGATGAAGTTCTCTCCCACGAGATTTGCACCACTTAGCGTGTCCGTCCATTGTGCATTCTTGTAGAAGTCGACTACACCGTTGCTGTTGAGTGCAAAGGACAATAAGCTCGGTTGTGTGCCGATTGAGAACCAGTTACCATTGTTGAGTTTAACTTCAACGAGCTCAATGGTGGCATCACCATCTTCATCAGATGCACGCCAATCAAGTGTGGCGACAATAAAAGCTGAATCGGGTAGGGTGCCGTCGGGGTCAATGACCACTTCGGGTGCCGCATTTTTGATCGGGACTATGAGTTGAGCCGGACTTTCGTCGACGGCACCTTCGTTGTCCACGGCTGAAATTTCAACGAGAATGTCCGCCGTGTCAACGCCTGCATCAATACTGAAGCTGAAGAGTGAATCTGTGGCTTTGGTGAATCCGCCAACGCCGTTTACTTCGACATTATAGCCTGTAATGTATCCGTCTTGGTCTGTTCCATACCAATGCAATTGGACGTTGGTGCCTAGGCGTAGGTCGCCATTGCGAACAATGGTGTCCACCTGAAGCTGGGTGTCCGGGGGGAGGTTCTCGATCGGGGTGCCGTTATCGCGGCACCCCAACAAGAATAAAGTTGCTATGAATAAGACCGCGTGACGCATTAGTGTTGGATGAAAATGCGTGCAGATTTTACGCCTTCAGCAGCCTGAAGTTTCAAGATGTACATACCTGTAGGGAGTGCACTTACATCAATGCGTGCTTGGGCGTTGAAGTCGGTTGAATGTACGATGCGGCCTTGGGCGTTGAATAATTGGACCGTACCTGAAGTAGTGGCTTCCACAGTAAGAAGGTCGCGTACAGGATTCGGGTAATAGGTCCAAGTGCTTTGGCCTAACTCAACGATGTTCAACGGAGAAGTAGGTACGTATACGCTGTCCAAAGTTAGGTTTGCACCGATGAAGTCGTTGTTGTTACGAGGAACGAGGCGGTAGTTCGAGAAGCCGTAGAAGAGGATTCCTTCAATCGCATCGAAGGTCATGGTGTCGCTCACCACGATAGGGCTAACGTTCATTTCACCATCCAAACTTCCGTAAATGGTATCAGTGACCAATTGCGCGTCCAGCGAGCTGTACGCTGTGGTGCTTTGGCGACCCGCCAATACGCGTCCACTGTGGCTTACATCGGCAGTGTTCGTGCTACTCACAGCCCAATCACCGTACCCTAGGTTGGTTTGGCTGATGGCGAGTTGACCTGAAGGCAATTCGTAACGAACGTAAACACCTTCGTATGGCTCCCAACCAAAGTTGGCGTAGCTCGCAGAATCTGATGGGTCCAAAATGGTTGGCGCTACGGTTCCCAAGTTTCCAGTCTTGCTAGAAGAAGTCACGTTCAAACGTGTCATACCATAGTATTCTTCCACCACACCGGTAATCTCAACTTCTTCGTTGCGGTAGTAGGTGTTCAGACCGATCCCGACACACCAGATTCCACTCCATGCTGAACCGGTTTCATCTTGGATGTAGAGGTAGCCGAGGTCACCAATTTTTGTAGAAGAAGTCACAATTCCTTTTACGGTTACTTCCTGTCCTGCAAGTGGACTGCTACCGTTCGGATTCAAGGTATACTGGATATCGTATACCATCATCCCATTGTCGCGTACCGTGTAGAACTCAACGTTTGGCGTGCTTTGGGTTGTTGGTTTAACTGGGTACCAACTTTCGTTGCCATCGTTATCTGCTGCGTAGATGTAGTAACGCACGGTCTTTCCGTCCGCCTGTGCAGGGATTTCATAAACGTATTCGTCTGTTGTACCTGGACTCAAAGGCAAGGTGTACACCGGCATGTTGGCAACGCTCACTGAATTATCAGAAGTCCAAGCGATGGCAACTGAATCTACCGTTCCGTCGTAATCCGTGATGTTCATGATAAGCTCAACATCTTGATTTGATGTTGGTACGGCTGGGTCACGCTCAAAGTTGGCGATGTATGGAGGTGCATATCCGATGTCGTAGTGTGTGGTATCAAACGGGTTGATTTCGTAACCGCGGCCATTATCTCCGGTACAACCGTTAGCATCGTGGCGAACAACACCACTTAGGCTGTTGAAGAAAGTACCTGGAACGGGAGGAACGAAGGAACCTTGAGTCTGTGGAGATTGTGGGTTGACGGTACTGTACGAAGAAAGCTTCTGCGCCAAGAATCGGTCACTCACATTGATTGTATTTCCACTAGCGTCGGCAACATTGAAACTCACACGGTTTCCTGAGAAAGGAATCACGGCAGTTACGGTAACATTTTCAAGTGTGACGAAGGAACCTTCGTACTGCTCGCCGGTAGTGAGTTGGTTGACTTGAAGGGCATCGTTCAGGTCGCCAAGCGAAGCCGTATCACTAGTTACTGGATCGTTTGTTGTTCCTACAATGCTGAAGCTGTTTGCATCAACAAGGCTAAGTTGATTCGAACCATTGTACTCGCCGACAAGACCTTTGATTTCTACGATATCACCGGCCAATACTTGAGTAAAGGTAGAAGGGACTTGAAGCGAACCGTCTGATGCAGTGTATACACCCATCACTTCGATTCCCGCCCATGGAGAGCTTTGCCCGCCTACAGCAGTGTCTTGGATGAAGATGAATGGACGCAATCCACCGGTAACAGATCCTGAGGCAACCTCAGTTGCCCACCCTGGAGTTACCACGACACCGCGTGTACGGATGGTTTGTCCTAAATAGGCACTGGTATCATCACAAGCGGCTAAATCTGTCGCACTGACGTTGTTAATGTTGGTAATGCTGACGTAAGGAACCGTTTGGGCTGATGCCGCAAATCCCAAAACAGTCATTGCCAAAAGGAGTAATCTTGTTTTCATTATTTAACAATTATAAAAGGTTCAGTATATCGTTTTCCAGTACTCAAATCTTCAACGTGCAAGAGGTATGTACCGCGAGCGATGATTTGACTTTCTTTAGAGAGCAGGTCCCAAGCATGTTCACCGCCTGAGAATGTGTTTTGGTCAGGGTTTTCCGAACCAAAGGTTCGGAACCAGCGAATATCAGATCCGTCATAATCTGGGGTATGCTCAAATGTATCTATGAGGTCACCAGCCGCCGTTGTGATAGTAATTCTACAATGAGAAGGGAGGTTGGCAAAGATGATCTTCCGGCTCTCCTCCTGGAAATTACTCTGGCCTTCCCATCCAGCACTCAAATAATAAGGATTTGGGTACGCGTAGGGGCGGTTTTCGCTATTTCCAGTTTTCCCCGGGAAGGCGCGAATAACGCTAGCCAAAGCAGAACTCTCTAGCGATTCTAATCCTGTATTTGGATCTCCTTTATCAAAAGCGGTCACAGCAAGCGCTGTTTGCCAGCCATTTGGTAATGGGCTTATGGTATAGGCGAAATCATATGCTACGCTATCTCCCTCGAAATAAACGGGTGCGGGTAATTTGATTGCATCAAAGCCATTGTTGAACCCATAGACATTTCCTGTACTATCAAAAGAGGCAATTAGGTTGAGATCGCGCGCGAGATCGGGTGTTCCAAAAACGTCAAATCCTGTTGAGGTCGCGTATAGATTGAATCCTTCAAAATCTCTTTTCTTAGAAATAGGGTCAACACTGTTTACAGAATTTGAGGCCCAATAAATGGTTGCTTCTTGGTCGCCGGCCTCGACGCGTGCATAAGGGATGCTTGGCGGTGTAGGCAAAATGAATCGTGTGATTTTCCCGTCACCGTCTTTGTCTTCGCCTTCATCTAGAAGTCCATTGAAGTTACCATCTTCACCATTATAAGTAGTTTGTGCCCAATTAGCCGCTGCCAATAACCCGCTGCGTTGAACCGCATTGTTATCGGCATTGGGATTACCGTCCTCGACTTTTTTTGCAACCACATACGCGAAGGCAATGGTAATTTCATCGCCTGGAGCAAAGCTTGCAAAAGGTCCAGCCGATACAAGATCTGAGCGGTTTCCACTCTTATTTAGTTCATCTTGAAGATCAACACCTAATGTATTTTGACAACCAGCACCTGCTGGGTTGGTCCAACACGGACTATGGTTAAAGCCATCGGCCATCTTGAGGTATCGCTGTTGATCCGTCGTAGGGAAGAAGAAGGTGCTCTGACCGCTGTTATTGAAAACCCAAGCGTTGTAGTTTACGTCAAACGTACTGTCTGTTTTTGGGTGACGGAATCCATCTTTATCCTCTGCGCCGAGATAAACTTGGCCTACATAACTATCTGTAAATCCTTCATCACCTGTGGCATCATAACAGTAGGCGAGATTCAAACTGTCCACAAATCCGTTTCCGCCTTGAGAGTAAAAAACACCACCACCAGCTCCTGCAGGCGTAATGTTGATGTTGCGCACTACGGTATTGTTCCAAAGTCCGATATAGAGGTCGTCAAACGTTTGTGTTCCTTCATTTGTGATGGTGAGGTTCACTAACGCCATGAAATCCGAGAAGCTGTAGTTCCAGTTCATCACGCGCATTTCCACCACCAAATCCATTGGGTTCGTATGGTTGTTAATGGGGATAGATGTTCCTGGTACTAAAAGCGTAGAATCTGAGAAATAGGAAAGGAAATCTTGATGACTGATGGCATCAGAGTTGAAGTTAGGAGAAGTTTTAAGACTACTTATTTCTTTCACTCCAGGACCCGGAATAGGATTGAATTCAAAGCCGCCGCGTCCAGGTGCGTATCCTTGTGGCGCATCAAAAGCTGAGGTGCTCACACGTATTACTCCATTAGAGGTTCCCCCGATCCATATTCCCCCTTCAAACAAATGCTCAATACCTGATCCGGCTGGATATTCTAACGAAGGTGTGCCTGTTCCGTCTTTATATCCTCGGAAGGCGTTTCCAAAGGTTCCAGCATTGGTTGCGGAAAGGCGGATATTTGCCTGGTTGGTCTGGAACTCCTCAAAGTTTTGTCCCTTAGCCTGGAAGGTTCCGGCGATAAGGATCATGGCGATATATAAGGAGTTTAATTTCATTGAATAGAAATTCTAGCGCTAGATATTGTATGGTCCGATTCCTTCTTCAGCACATACACACCCGTTGATACAGTAGGTAGCATAGCGTGTTGCTGAGTAGTTGACCATAAGAGTTGCCCGGAAAGGGAATACAACTTGAGGGTAGCCCCTTCCTCGTTGTTAAAGACATATGCCTGCGGCATAGGGTTAGGCAATGACCATTGCGGATCATTAGAAGTGAAGCCTAAGGTTTGACCTTCGATATCAAAATCTGCGATTACAGGAAGGTGATCTGAGAGTAGGTACAATGCGCTCAAGGTTGCACTACCTACGCTGTAGTTAGTCCCGGAATTAACGGCATTATTAAAATGATTGCCATCATTCCCCACAACGATGTAGGTGTTGGGGGAATAGGTGATGCGTTCGTCTCCTTCCGTAAGCGCCTCAGAACATAAGATCATATCGAAGCGATCATCGAGACCGCCTCCTGAATGACAGGTGCCTGAGGTTCTTGTGCTCTGAGTGTGCAGCGAAGCATAGGAACTGTTGTTGTGCCAGTTCCCTATGGATGTGGCTGGATCTTCGAAGCGGAAGGTGTTGCCAGCAACTAGGGTTTGAAATCCAGTTTCGTTACTGCTATAGGTGTTGAGGTCACCCATTAGTAGAATGTTATCTTCATTATGCGCATCCACCCAATCAATGATTGCTTGTGCTTCTTTTGCACGGTCGCTCTCGTCAGAAGTGGTATTGCCTGCTTTGAAGTGAGCGGCGATAATTACAAAGGTTGCTGTATCAGAATTTCCCTGAAGAAGAGCATCTTTGTAGTAGAACCTGACCACATCGATAAGTCGGGTCAAATTATTATTGTTGGCATCCTTTGTGATGGTCCAATGATTTGTAATGCCGAAAATGTCATTTCTATAGACGACTCCATTGACCAACGAAGAAAAACCATTGTGGGTGTGCTGGGCCATCGACCAGTGGGTCGTCGAGCCAGTGTTAAAGCTATTGTTGAGTAGGTAAGTTAGGTTGTTGGGGTTACTACCTATTTCATTTAAAACAACCAAATGCGGCTCCACAGCTTGCACAATGGTCGCGAGGGCATCCTCTTTGTTTGAGGAGTTGTTGTTTGATCCGGTACAGTAGCTCGTGGTGTTCCTGTAGTTCAAAATATTGTAAGTCATCAAACGAACAGTGCGGTCTTGTGCAAAACCTGTTGTCGCTAAAGCGCTTAAAAACAATACTTTGAGAAATTTCACTCGGCTTTTCATTGGACGAGTAAAGAAACGAAAAAAGCCCGGGAAAAACCGGGCTTTCTTAAATTAAGATTGTGTCAATTTAACTCAGCAGTTCTCGCACGATTCCACTAATTATTTTACCATCTGCACGGCCCGCCATGGCACCGGTAGCTTGACCCATAACCTTGCCCATATCAGCCATTGAGCTTGCGCCGGTTGCGGTAATAATCTCTTGAACTTTTGATCGAATCTCATCCTCGCTCATCATGGCGGGGAGGTAGCGTTCAATAACTTCAATCTGTGCCTCTTCTGGCTCGGCAAGATCGACGCGGTTTTGCTCGCGGAAAATAGTGGCACTTTCCACACGCTGCTTGCGCAGCTTCGTCAACAACTTAAGCTCCGCAGCTTCGTCCATTTCTTTAGATCCAGCTGCTGTTTTTTCATTGAGAAGGGCTGTTTTAATCGCGCGTAACGCTTCAAGCGTCACTTTGTCTTTTGCTTTCATGGCCTCCTTGAGGTCGGCCATCACTTTCGCTTCTAACGACATAATTAATCTACGTTATCGTGTAAGAATGAATTGTTAGTTCTAATGTTACCTTCGGAATCAACTCCAAGGTTAGAAGGCGTTTGGTCACTCTTTTGTTCAAGGTCGAAATCTAATCCTTGACGTTTGTAGGCCGGAGTGCGCTCAACCTCAGTTAGATTCTCTTTGAATCGGTAACCAAATTTTTGCAAGCGGTTCATTCGTTCCTGAATCTTGCTCGGGAGTTCTTGAGCAGTACGCTTTGGTAAATGCGCTATGGGCATATCCATATCCACATCCAATGAAGTTTCACTTTCCTCTTCTATGGGCTCAGGTTTGGTTGATTGCTTCACTTCAAAACGCAACTCTGGATCATCCATTGTATCAACCTCGGAAGGTGCTACATGTGCTTCTGGTTGTAAATCGAACTCAGCGGATGGCAGTTTGAAGCTGCTTTCAACCCCTTCCATATCTGCTTTAATCTTGAGCTCAGGCATTTCGCTCAAGCTCATGTCAAAAGGGTCATAATCACGCTCCTCCGGTTCGTCTTGGTCCTGTTCAAAGGTGGTTTCCTCATCATCAAACTCAAGGGCGAATCCATCACCTTCAATATCGTCAAGCGTGAAGGTGGCGCCGTCGCCATCTTCATCGAGATCGTTTACTTCCAAAGGCGCTTCAAGAGCTTGAGGCAACTCCTCTTCAATGTGCTTTTCGACCATTCCTGTGCCGCGCTCCATTTGTGGGGGAGCTGGTGCATCAAATTCAGTGTCTACAGCCTCTTCTGCCTCAAAAGCGTGTGTTTCTGGTATTGGCGATTCATCTTCGTGATCATCTACGAAGGTCAGCTCCATTTCTTCCTCCTCAGAATCATCCACTGTTGAGAATAGGTCCCAACCTCCTGAAAGTTCTTGCGGTTCTTCTTGTGCTCTAGGTTCTGCGGCTGCCTCGGGCTCCTCGAGTTCATCATCGATGTCCTCAGCAACGGGAAGGATGCTCATTTCTTCAGCGGAAACTACGCGTTCTTCTGCCTCTTGCTCTTCGTCTTCCATGTCCCATTCGAGCACATGAACGGTAGGCTCCTCATCGAGATGTGCATCGTCTTCAATGGTAGCTTCAAAGCGCTCTTCGTGATCTTCTTCGGGTAATTGAGGAAAGCCCATCATCGGATCTTCTTCCTCTA
>CAJXTR010000040.1 GCA_913060465.1 uncultured Cryomorphaceae bacterium
CCCGAAGGAGCCACAATGATCTTGGATTTTAATTACGCATACAACCCCTATTGCGCCTACACGGACGGATATTCATGCCCCATCACGCCTCAAGAGAATTATATCGATATCGAAATAAACGCTGGGATTAAAGGACCCGAAGGTCATTAAATCAGTTTCCCGCCAAAGGTGAACCAAATACGCCTACAGCAATCTCAACCCACACAATAACTAAGGCCAATACTACAGCAATACCCCATGCCCAGCGGCTTTGTTTATTCTTTGCTTTGGTCAAGACAAAATCGAGTGCTACGCTGGTGGTTCCGAACAAAATGGCCATGACCAAATAATCGAATCCACTCCAGTTCACTTCATCAGAAAACTGCGATGCAATAAATGGGACAAGAAGTAATCCCCCTGAACCAATTAATAAGGCCTTAAGTCTATTTGTCATAGTGCGGTTTATGTTTAGAATGCGAAAAACGTGTAAGGTCTTCAAACATAAATATAAGGAATTGCTAAAAGTGAGAACAATTGACTCTTTTGGACCTCCGTGTATATTTTCTTACCTTTGGCATCCCGATGGACGGACAAAACCTCAACTTTCTGGAGCAACAACTCATTGAAGAATCTTCTTCATACTTCCCTGTTGACCAGTATATAGAAGAAGTTGACCCCGTTGATTTCATTGTTGAAGACAACACCTCTTCCAAGCCCATCGCGCAATCAAAATCTAAGTTCGCTTTCCCTTTCGGAGCTCAAATTTCAACTCCTTGTACTTACGGGGTTTTCTGAGTTTAATAGCGCGCTAGTTCCCTCCTACTCTTAGACAGAAAATCTGTCAACCTGTAGCCATTTTGGAATGGGCTACAGGCTTCTTTTTACATTCCTAAAACAATTATCTATTATGCGAGAACGACAAAATCGTTTATCTCATTTTATTGCGTTCCTACTTTTCTTTGTCGGGCTATCCTTTACGGCAGCAGCTCAAAGTGAGGTTAAAGGAACAGTCTCTGATGAAAATGGGGACCCTATCATTGGGGCCTCGGTAACCGTCTTAAATGGCTCAGACGGAACCATTACTGACCCAATGGGTCAATATTCCATCAAACTCTACGATGGAAACACCAAGCTCGTGTTTAGCTACTTTGGATTTGAAAGTCAAACATTAGATGCTGCAGGTAAAGCTGTTTTAAACGTTAGCCTCAAAGCAAGTGAAATTAAACTTGACGAGGTCGTAGTAACAGCACTTGGGGTTTCTCGTGAAGAACGTGCACTGGGTTATGCTGTTCAAGGCCTAAAAAGCAAGGACATTGCTTCAGTACCCGCACCGAATGCCGTTGATAACCTTAGCGGAAAGCTGGCAGGTGTCTATGTTACCGGAGGATCTTCAGGTCCCACAGCCTCTTCAAATGTGACTATCCGTGGTCAAACCTCTTTAAACGGAAACAGTCAAGCACTTTTCATTGTCAATGGCGTGCCCATTACAAACGGTTTATTCTCTCCTGGAGATGGCTTGAATGGATCCTCTACCATTGACTTTGGTAACGGTGCACAAATTATCAACTCTTATGATATTGAGAATATCTCAGTTCTAAAGGGACCTGCGGCCGCAGCACTTTATGGATCTCGCGCTGCAAACGGTGTTATTTATGTAACAACGAAAACTGGTAAAGATGCTGAGGGCTGGGGAATAAGTGTAAACTCAAACACTGTTTTTGAAACGCCATTAAAATTACCAAAGTTCCAAGACCAATTTGGAAACGGAGGCTACGGTAAATACAGCTACAATGCCGGAACGGCATATACAGGAGACTATTACGATGCCTTTGGCGAGAACTGGGGACCCAGAACCAATGGCCAACTCATCAAACAATGGGACTCTAATGGCGAGGCTGTTCCTTTCGAAGCCGCACCAAATAACATGCGCAACTTCTTTCAAACAGGTGTTAGCACGAACAATAACGTAAGTATTTCGCATGCCGACGAAAACGGCGATTTCCGTTTTTCTGCGACCCAATTAAACAGACGCGGAATTGTTCCAAACACGGATTTGAATCGTAGTACTTTACAAACTTCCGTAGGTAAAAAGCTATTCAATAACCGTTTAGAATTCAGAGCAAACGCAATGTATGTAGGTTCTGGGTCTAACAATGTTCCAAACGCAGGTTATGATGAGAGCTCATCGGTGATGTATTCGTTTTTGTGGCTCCCTAGAAATACCCCTATTGACGATTTGCGCAACTACTGGAAGCCGGGTATGGAAAACGTACAGCAGGCTTACGTAGAAGAATTGTGGGGAAACAACCCATGGATGATTGTTAATGAAAACACGAACAGCTTTAATGCAAATCGTCTTTTAGGAGACATCAATGCTACGTACCACATCAACGACCGAATGAATCTACGTGTACGTACAGGACAGGATATGAAAAATGACATCCGCCAGTACCGTCGTGCTACCTCAACCAAAAAAGTGTTGTTTGGAAGCTTCCGAGAAGACCGCTTATCCTTCATGGAGAACAATACAGAAGCCCTTCTCTCTTGGTCAAATGCTGCCCCTATGGAGCAGAAAGACCTAAGAATAGATGCTAAAGTTGGTGGAAACTTGATGCTTCAGCAAAGTTCATCGCTTATCGCAAACAACCCTCAGCTTTTGCAGCCAGGGGTGTTCACCTTGACCAATAACCGTTCAAGTGTACAAACTGAAGGCAGATCTGCTCAGAAAGCCATTCGTTCTCTTTTCGGGACGGCATCTTTCGCGTACAAGAGCATGTATTATTTAGATCTTAGCGCCCGTAACGACTGGTCTTCTACGCTACCCGTAGAAAATAACAGCTACTTCTACCCAGCCGCTTCGGCATCTGTGATTGTATCGGAGATGGCCGATCTAGGTAAGATTAGCTTCTTAAAGGTTCGTGCTGCATTGGCGCAAGTGGGTTCGGATACAGATCCATACTTGCTGAACAATACTTACAGCCCATCTGCAATGTTTGGGGGATACCCTGCATTCGGAGTAAATCTCTTCGCAACGAATCCTAACCTTCGTCCTGAGCGCACTACCTCAAGTGAATTAGGTATTGACGCTCGGTTTGCCAAGGGACGTTTTGGTGTTGATTTTGCTTTGTACGA
This sequence comes from uncultured Cryomorphaceae bacterium, assembly GCA_913060465.1. Classification (GTDB taxonomy): domain Bacteria; phylum Bacteroidota; class Bacteroidia; order Flavobacteriales; family Schleiferiaceae; genus UBA10364. The sequence continues at coordinate 3,112 of CAJXTR010000040.1, forward strand.
CATGACCACGCAAGATCAAATCATTTACTTACCTGTAGCCTCATCAACAGGACGCACAAGTCGCCTTGCGAATGGAGGAGCGATTCGAAATACCGGTTTAGAACTTCAACTTTTTGGGGATATCGTAAAGTCCAAAGCTTTTACGTGGAATTCTCGAGTGAATGTAGGTGCTAACCGTGCCGTTGTAACGGAGCTTCCTGCTGGAGTTAGTGGTGGTTACCCAATTGTATCAAGCATGTTCCCAAATGATGGTGGTACGGCCGGATTGGAATACGTTGCTGTCGAAGGTGAACTACTTGGACTATTAAAAGGACTCACCTTTGAACGTGATGCCGACGGTAACATTATTCATGAAAATGGTTACCCTGTGGTGAGCGAAGACAAAAGCACAATTGGCTCATACCAGCCAAAAGCTCGTGTTGGATGGATGAACAGTTTTAGCGCAGGTAACTGGCAGGCAAACATCTTGTTTGACGGTCAAATCGGCGGGTTAATCTATTCACGTTCACATACTTTGCACAACACTGCTGGTAATCTCGTGAATGATGATGATCCCTATTTAGACATGAACGGTATCGATGGCCGCATGATCTATGATGTTAGCTACGACGCTTCAGGTAACCCTGTATACAACCTCGCCGATGCAGGCGGTGTAGTTGGTGCCGGTGTTATGTACGATAGCAATGGGAACTTAGTGGAGAACACTGTTTCGGTACCACTTCGCGATTACTACTATAAGTATTACGGCAATGTTTGGAGAAGGGACAATATTGAGCCTTCAACATTCGATGCGTCTTATTTAAAGCTTCGTCAGGTTAGCATTGCTTACAACTTCCCGAAAGAGCAATTAAAAAACACCATGTTGAAAGGTTTAAGTGTAAGCTTTATTGGCCGCAACTTACTCCTCTTCACGAAGGTGCCGACCATTGATCCTGAAACGTATTCTATCCGTAACGGCTTATTCATCCAAGGCTATGAAAGTACATCTATGCCTTCGTTGAGAAGTTTTGGATTCTCAGTTAATGCTAATCTCTAAACGAACACAACAATGAAAAAATCAATATTTATTGGCGCGCTCATCGCAATGGCGAGCCTTAGTTTTCAGAGTTGCGAAAAATTATCGACTATTAATGAGAACCCGAATGAGCCGTCAAGCGTTGACGCAGGTGTTCTTTTCACAGAGGGTGTACGATCAAGCGTAAACACTTCTGTAACTCAAAGTTACTTGCTTGGTAATGTAGCTTCTCAAGTTGCTGCAAAGACACTTCGAGCAGAGGTAGGTGAATACAGCTGGAATGCCTTTCCTAATACTTGGAACCAGAACTACTTAAGTCTTGGTAACCTGATGGAGGCTGAGCGTGTAGCTAAAGAAGCTGGCAACAATAAGATGGAAGGTGCTGCGAAAGTGATGAAAAGCTGGGTATTTGCAACGCTAACCCTTGCCTATGGAGACATTCCATATTCTGATGCGATCACAGGCTCAACCGATGCGAATTGGTTCCCAAGCTATGATAGTCAGGACGAGATCATTACTGGTACGAATGGATTATTGAATGAATTGGCTTTAGCCGTTCAGTTATTGAATAATTCTGGCTCTGTCGATGGGGACATCCTATTCAATGGCGATGCCTCAAAGTGGGTGAAACTGGCTAACGCAATGCAGCTACGTTTATTGATGTACATCTCTGAAAAGCAAGATGTGAGCAGCCAATTCGCAGCCATCGTTACAAATGAAGACTTGATGTCGAGCAATGCAGATAATGCGGCTTTAACCTACACAGGTAGTTTTCCTAATGAATATCCGTTGGTACCGTTGAAGCAAGGAGACTTCGACGCGGTAGCCATAAGCACTAACGCTTTACACCAACTTGATACTACAGATGACCCTCGTATGTACGTTTTTGCGCGTCCATATAACGCAGGTGATATTTTCACTAACCCAGCAACGACTGCCATTTATCAAGGCGCAGAAAACGGAAGTGAAGCCTGTAACAAGGATGGGTCTAGACTTGGATACGCATACTACAACTATCCAGGACACATGCAAGCGGGCACAATGGCCGAGGGTATTATTATGACCTATGCTGAACAACAATTTCTCTTAGCAGAAGCAGCTCATAATGGATGGATATCTGATGATGCAGGCAGTCTACACTCGAGTGCCGTTGAGGCCTCAATGGACTACTACGGCGCTGATTGGAGCATGACTGGCTGGACTGATTTTTCAGACTTCATTGCCAACTCCGGCGAAGGCTATGACGGTTCTATTACAAGCATTCGTAGACAAAAATGGCTCGCCATGTTCTTTACTGGCTTGGACAACTATTTTGAATTAAGACGTTGGTACAGTCAAGAAAATGGCGCCTGGGCAAATCTACCTTTTGTCTCTGCTCCTTGTTCGAATACCAATGGAGATGCACTCCCAATGCGCTTCTTATACCCTGGTAATGAAGCAAGTTTGAATCCTGATAATTACCAAGCAGCTGTTGATGCATATGGCGGTAATTCTCAAAACGCAAAAATGTGGGTAGTAGACCTGTAATCGAATAAACCTAAGTTAAGCAACCAAAACCACGGCATCCTCGGATGTCGTGGTTTCATCTATTCAAGACCTATGAGTAAACCCATTAGAAGTGATAAGAAAACGCTTTTTGGCGCCGCCATTAATCCGCCCGTTTTCTTTGGCTCTCTGATTGTATTGCTATTAACTATCACTGCAACAATCATAATTGGCGAACCCGCAGAAGAATTATTTGCCCACGCTCAAACCGTAATAAGTAATGCCTCTGGTTGGTTCTTCATCCTTCTGGTGAATGTACTCCTCTTCTTTTTGGTGTTCCTAGCATTCTCAAAGTTTGGGCACATAAGGCTCGGGGGTAAAGATGCCACCCCTGATTTTTCAAGGGCTTCATGGTTTGCCATGTTGTTTAGCGCAGGAATGGGAATTGGTCTCGTATTCTGGGGAGTGGCAGAGCCCATTTCTCACTTTAACTTCAATCCTTTCGTAGACAATGCGGATGCTGTGGCCTCAGCAAAAAGCGCCATGGGATTTACGTTTTTACATTATGGTATTCATGCATGGGCCATTTATACCGTAGTCGCCTTGGCCTTGGCATTCTTTACATTTAATTTAAAGCTTCCCCTAACCATCCGCAGTATCTTCTATCCACTGTTGGGCGATAAAATCTATGGCCGCTGGGGCGATTTTATAGATATCATTTCGGTAATCGCTACCGTGGTTGGCCTAGCCACATCGCTTGGGATGGGTGCGCAGCAAGTAAATGCCGGTTTGGAATACCTTTTTGGCATCGAATACTCAAGAATTGTTCAGATACTGATCATCACGGTCATTACCATTTTTGCAACGGGCTCATTGCTGGCGGGTCTAGACAAGGGCATCCGGAGATTAAGCGAGGTGAATATTAGCCTAGCGCTGATCATGCTCGTTTTTGTCATCGCAATTGGGCCAACAGCTTATTTATTGGAAGGATTTGTCCAAAACATAGGCTACTACATCGATAATTTCTTTAAGCTCGGCATGTGGACGGAAAGCTACTCTGGTGTTAAAGACGATAGCAATTGGCAAAATAGCTGGACGGTCTTCTATTATGCCTGGTGGATCGCTTGGTCGCCTTTTGTCGGGATTTTTATTGCTCGCGTTTCTCGAGGACGAACCATTAGAGAATTCATCACGGGAGTATTGCTTGTTCCAACCATCCTCACCTTTCTTTGGATGAGTGTCTTTGGTGGCAGCGCAATCTACTATGAACTGTTGGGTGACCACTCTATCACCGAGGCTGTCAATACGAATCTTCCTACTGCCTTCTTCATTTTGTTGGAGAAATTCCCTCTAGTAACTATTTCTTCAGGGCTTTCTGTAATTCTTGTAGCGAGCTTCTTTGTTACCAGTTCAGATAGCGGATCAATGGTCGTCGATACATTGACATCAGGCGGACGTCATGACGCACCAAAAGTTCAAAAAATCTTTTGGGCAGCCATGGAAGGCGCAACAGCATCCGTTCTCCTATTATATGGTGGTTTAACGGCACTTCAAAGTGCAACTACAGTCACTGGTCTTGCTTTTGCAGTTATTCTAGTGGTTATGGTCTTTAGCTTTTACTTGAGTCTAGAAAAGTATTACGAATCCTACACGAAGGAGTAAGTACCCTACTTCATTTCATACCTTCGCTCCCATGATTCAATACATCTGGGTTCTTGGTGCAACAGGCTATGTGGGGAAACACGTAGTTCTTGAGTTATTGGACCGATTTCAAGGTGATCCAAAGGTTCAGATTGTTGCTGTAGGAAACCAAAGCATTGATGCGGAGGTTATGGAGCGTACTCATTTTTTAATGATGCCGCTCGGAGAAATTGGCCCTAAATGGATGGAACGTTACCCACCTTCGATCCTTTTCCATTGTGCCCGCATGGCTGGAAGCTCAAGCAGCGCAAGAAATCGCGCAGCCAAGCTGGGCGAAAAGGCTAATCGAAAACTAAAAACCGCCCTGGAATCTCTTCCCAAACCTCCAATGGTGGTTTATTGCAGCGGCACCTTGATGTATGGAAATTCAACAAAACCCATATTCGAAGGCACTGCCGAAAACCCTATTGCTTATGCTCGGGCGTATGAGCGTGCTGAGCGCCCTTGGAAAGAGGGATCGAAAAAGCTCGATATCCGAATCGCCTACCCTGCATGGATTTTTGGGAAAGGATCCTGGTTTGAAGCCTTCTATGCAAAGCCAGGAATCCTCGAAGGCACCACCCAAATTATAGGTGATGGCAATGCCGTAATGAATCTTGTTCATGTGGAGGACGTCGCGGGCCAATTGGTCCATATTGCCACCCATGGAATACATTCTGAGCGTTACAACATCTTCGGGAACTCCGAAATCACGCAAGGTCAATTTGCAGCACATGTAGCTAAATGCCTTGGGAGCGAATTACAGGCATTGCCGGAAGATGCGCTCCTCAAAAAATTTGGGCGAACGGTGAGTGAAGCCCTCACCTCATCAATAGTTTTAGCTACCAAACATCAAGAGTGGAAGGATTCGTACACGCTCAAGCACCCGGACTGGGAAACGATGGTTGATGAAATCTGCGCGGCTTATTTACGGAAATCGTAAAGCATATATTCGCCAAAGGTGCCTAGTGTGGTTCGAGCTATTCTAGCGTCCAACCGCCATAGGAACATCCGAACCTTGTTCGGCAACATCCTATGAATTTTGTGGTAGTACCAAGCCGGAAACAAAATACTGTAACCACGCTGGTCGACACATTGTATGTCCACAGTGGCTTTTATCTGAGCGGAGGTATAACAGCGAGATGCGAGGAAGTTCGTTGGTGAATACCCACCCCAGACCTTTCTAAGGCGTGCAAAGGCCCATTTCGGTTTGCCTTTCAAAAGCTCGATAAGCATGCCGCCTATGTACCATTTATTGACAAAGGTCAATACCATATGCCCGCCGGGTAGGAGTATTCGTTCTAACTCCTTCATAGCGGCGTCGAGATCGCTGACTGTATTCAATGCCCCAAAGAAAACATAGATCATGTCGTATTTGACCTCTGGGAATTGGTCCTCGATATCCTCTACACTCCCACAGGCGACTTTAGCATTGCTCATCTTGCCAGCATCTATTTTCTCTTGAGCTAGGCGCACCATTTCTGGGCTGATATCCAAACCATAGACCTCAGCTTGCGGATGGGTTTGGGCAAAGTGCACGAGATCAAATCCAGGGCCGAAACCTATTTCTAAAACGCGTTTAAACTCATACTGACGAACGTGTTCGCGAAAGCTTTGGCGAATGCGCTGTAAGGAATCATTCTTCCAATAGCGCTTCTCAAAGTCGACGGCGTCTTTGTCGTAGTAGGTTCCAACTTCCTCGTAGTAGCGATCACTCATTTCTTGGTGCCATTAGCAGTGCCCCTAAGGTCCAAAACAGGAACGCAAAACCGGGCTGATTTAAAAAATTGTTGACGTTCATGTGAAAGAGATAGGTCACAAATCCCAAAAAATATGGGGCGTGGTGCCAATTCTCTGTGGAGCTGTTCCAGATACCGCGGCGCACCCAAAGCACCAGCATCACCAAAAACACGAGGGTTGATGGCCAACCGTTCTCACTGAGCTGCAAGAGGAGCTCGTTATGCGCCGATCCCCCAGAACCTTGCGGGATATCATCTGGATTACGGACGCTCAGCCTGTTCTTAAGCCCCTGCTCTTGAAAGGGAATGTATTGGAATTGATAGGTGCCTGGACCAAAGCCTACGTGAGGACGTTCTTGAAACATCTTCAAGGCCGAAACCCAGCGGTTCAAGCGCTCCATGTTGCTCACATCTGTTTGGACGTTGGTGACCGAGAGGGTTTCTTCGAAAACATTAGAATTCGGGTCGTGACTTTCCACCTTGTTGTATTGGAAGGCTTCGCGGATTCGGTCTGCTCCGCCGAATGATAATGCAAGCAGTAGGATGATTATGGGAGCGAATAATCGGCCCATGCGGGGGATGTGAAGCAATGCCCATGCTGCTAACATTACCACCACCGAGAGTAATGCCGCTCGGGATTCAGTGAATACCACGATAAGCAAGGAAAGTAGGAAGAGTGGAAGAAAGCGCTTGTATTTCTTTGATCTGCCCAGGAAGTAACCCGCGAACAGCGCTGCGACCGCTCCTACATAAGTGCTTGAATAAAAGAAGGGTTTGAAGATACCGACGATGGTGATGGGGTTAAAGTCGTATTGAAAGAATTGGTACCCACCCCAAAGCACTGCCAATAAAAAGGAGATGAAGAAATTGCGCAGCCAAAGATGCACTTCGCGGCGCTCGAACAAGAGCGTACCGTAGTAGAAGACCCAAACAAAAAGAAGGTTGAGCAATGTAAACTTCGCACTGACCTTTAACATCTCACTAAAGGCCAAGGGTAAAACAAAAGTGAGGATCCAGAGTGCCGGTAGCCATCGTCTCCCAACGGCATTCCATGAACGGTTGTTAATGAATTCTCGAAGAACTATGAGGGACAATACTGCTATAAGCCATTCGCCTGGAAGCATCATATCCAGTGCACCTAGGTCAAATTTTACGCTTAACGGAAGTACGGAGGCAAAAACACGGAACGCATATGCCTGCCATCCTTTTTCCGAGATGATTGTGGCTGTGAGTAGTGCAAGAAGGGCGGAAAAAGCCAAGGCCCAGTGCTGAGTCCAATAGGCGGCTCCTATAAATACCGTAACCGGTATAAGCGCTTTAATACGCCATGGAATAGGAACCTGCACAATCTTATTTTTTCATGAGTTCGAAAGCCCATAATGAAGCAAGCGCGATGATGGCGGCTAAAAATCCTGCGGCCCACCAAGGCAATCCGGACGGTGATGATGGCACCTCCGCAGATGAAATCACATAGGACTTAGGTGCAGGAGCTGCTAAATATCCCTTTAACTCCTCTTGCTTGCGTTGGGCATCCGTCCACTCCACAACAGCGGAACCGTATTGACGTTCTTTCTGAAAAAGCAATGCTGCTAATGCCAATGAATCTGTTTGCGCTTCAAATCTCAATGAATCAAGTACTTTGCGTAAAGCCTCACTTTCCTGGGCGAGCTTTGTTGAGCGCTCATTGACAAACTCAAGGCTTTGACCAACGTTCTGACGAAGCATGTTTTGCTTTACTGAATCCGTTAATGAAATGATGGCATTTGCTGCTGCTGCGGCAGTTTCTGCTATTGGAGATTTCACCTCTATTTGTACGGCACCGTTTCTTGTTCGACGCACACTGTATTTTGTTGCTTTGCCGTAGCGGTCCTCGACTAATTGGCCAATGGTTCTGCTATCCATCAACTCCACATGGGCATCCACCTCTACCGGAGAGCCAAAGCCAATTCCGTTTTGACTGATCTGCTTTTCTAACAATGTTAGTGGGACGAAGAATGTGCTCTCCGCGGTGTATTGTACCGGTTTAAAAAACATGGTAACCGCCGCTATAATACCCACAGCGATAGCCACTACCGAATTTTTCCTATTCATCTTTCAAATTACTTTTTGACATATGATTCAATACGCGCTCCTCAACACTTTCTGGAAAGTAGGCGCTAACTCCTTCAGAGGTATCGTAATAGCCCGATTCTTTTCGCTTCTCCTCCACGTGCTGCTTGAACTTATTGTGAGCGCTACGCTCTAATGCCTTACCCACAGTACTATCGATTATTGCCTCAAATACACGCAACCTCTTTTGTTTGCTGTGCTTTTTAGGGAGTTCAAGGTTAGGAAACCTGTTTAATACAAATGGATTCTTTTCCCAAAACTCTCGTAATAAACTAGGATTTGTCAACGGGATCAAAGACGCAGCCTCAGTGGCAATGTAGAGGTTGTGCTTTTTCAATTCTAGCTGATCCTCTGCCATTAATAGGTTGATGCAGAAATACTTCTCGTTGTTAAAGAGGAATACTTTTTTAAATGCAATCAAGAGCAGTTTCGTGGCCCAAACCCGTCCGGATTTTGTGATGATGAAAAAGTCTAAATCATCCTCATTTGTGGTAACACCATGCTTCGATAGAGATCCAGATAAATAAACCCCACGAACAAAGGGAAAACATTGAATGAACCTACCCATAACCTTCGCCGCCCGCAACATCCTTGCGTTTCGCTTCAGGTGTTTTTCACGAATGGAACAATGCGCCTCATCCAGCGCCCAAAGTCCTTCATTACAGGATACCGCTCCTTTTTTGAGCATACAATTCAACGCCGTTTCTACCGCCGCCGGGCTCGCCTTTACATTCAAATATTTGTGAACCTCTTCAACGCGCAAAGCATGCTCGAAATACCCAAAATAATGCAGCGTCTGAAGGGCCGATTCTTCGAGGATAGTAGTCGTTTGTGCTTTGGTCGTAGTGGTCAAACCGAGTGGAGATTTTGGCAGTTGGTCCAAAGGTACGGCTTAAAGATTCGTTTGAATCCGTATGTCGCAACCTTATATGGAGCGAATCGACAAAATTGTTCTCTTACTTTTTTTTCTTAAATTATAGACTATCAGCATTTTAGCATTACGCTAAATATCAATAACAACAAGAAGCATATCCTAATGAAAAGATTGTTCAGTACTATTTGCAGCTTTATATGTATGCTTCTTTTAAGTTCATGCACTTCGTTTCTGCCGGAGTTTGAACGTATTGAAGCCTTAGACAAAAACGAACACCGGCTCGCCGCAGGCGCCTACGGTGGAGCGCGTTACGCTATACTCGATGGCGGACTTCTTGACGGAGATCATACCGCAGAAATCAAAGCCGGGGCTGCCGCATTTCATAGCGTTGGTATCACAAATAAAATTGCGTGGTCTTCAATAGTAACAGCAGGAATTGTTTCAGATGGTGAAAGAGGTACGGGAAATCAGTTTTCATTGACTACAGGCCCTAAAATTTCACTTAGCCCTAACCTCGCGTTTTCTTCCCCAGTATTAATCACCAATGTTAAAGATGACGGTTATAATAGCTACAACTATTTGTTACCTACGATTTATTACGAACACCCATCCTGGGATAAAGGAGATATTAAAGCCCTGGTTTTCGTTCGTGAGGAAATAATATTAGATAACGAGTTTGGTTTAGCTTTTGGCATACCCACCATGGGGATTAAATTAGAAAACAACCTTCCTTATCGCCCAAGTATTAATGGAAATATTTCCCTCATAGGCTTTTACTTAGGAATTACGATGGACTTAACCCGTGATTAACTATTGATCTGATAAAACTTTAGTCAATCTTATGCTGATGACTTACAAGTTAGATGTTGAGGATTTGCCTAACTTATAGTAAATCAAATGATTATGAAGAGACTAGCAATCATTTTAACTGTTCTCGTATCTCTACTTTCCATTAGCCTCACCGCCAATGAGAGGGTTGAATTACCAACAAAGTCTATTTCCCTTATTCTTAAAGACAGTAGCCTAGAATCAAAATCTATTATTTCCACAGTCCAATTGGTTAATCCGGTTGATTCTACTCAAAATCAAGGGGATGTTCATATCGCACTTGGAGTAGTTGAAACGATAGGTGGTTGTGGAATTCTTTATGCCGGTATTGCAGGTATTGGAGCGGGAATAGTAGTACACCTATTTCGCCCTGAAGATCAAAGAGAATGGATTGCCTTATATTCTTTGGGAACAGCAGGAACAGCATTGGGCTTATTCCTTATAGATGATGGTATGAAGCGAATTGGATTTAAAGGGTTGTTCCTATCTAATAAACCATTAGCAAAACCTGGGATATATTATTCAGAGTAGTCCATTCAATTGCATATAGAAGACGGTCATTATATAGCTAACCGAGATAAATAAATAATGAAACTTTACACAACATTAGCAGCGTTGCTACTATCATTCTCGGCTTTCAGCCAAGACCTTATTGAATAC
>CAJXTR010000041.1 GCA_913060465.1 uncultured Cryomorphaceae bacterium
AGGGTTGGGCTGTTCGCCCATTAAAGTGGCACGCGAGCTGGGTTCAGAACGTCGCGAGACAGTTCGGTCTCTATCTGCTGTGGGCGTTGGAAATTTGAGAGGAGCTGACTTTAGTACGAGAGGACCGAGTTGGACAGCCCTCTAGTGTACCTGTTGTGTCGCCAGATGCATTGCAGGGTAGCTACGGCTGGTTGGGATAAGCACTGAAAGCATATAAGTGCGAAGCCCACCTCAAGATGAGATTTCCCTTAAGGGTCGTTCGAGATGAGGACGTTGATAGGCTTCAGGTGTAAAGGTGGTAACATCATAGCCGAGAAGTACTAATTACCCGTGGCTTTCTAAGACGAAGACTTTATATGTTCACATACCAATGTGTTATACATTAAACTTATTTAAAGTTTATGGTGGTTATTGCAGTGTGGATCACCTCTTCCCATTCCGAACAGAGAAGTTAAGCACACTTGCGCCGATGGTACTACGTTTGTGGGAGAGTAGGTCGCCGCCATTTTTCGAGCCCAATCTAGTTTTCTAGGTTGGGCTTTTTTTATGCGCTAAACTCAGCATTTACGCGTTATTGCAGCATTATTGATTAAGTTTACGCCTGTATGAGGCCTTATCTACTTTCATTATTTGTATTGCTCTCAACCTCCATGGTTGGCCAAGTGGATTCTACTTTACTTGAGGATGCTGATACTTTGGTTTTATTGCCTAACACCGGGGTAAAGGTAGATGGCTTTAGATGCGTTCCTTATCCTTACAATTACAATGGGTATTACTTATATCAAAATGAGCGCTGGGATTCGTTGACTGTATTGTTAGATAGCAGAGCGGAAGACCAGATTTGGTTACAGGATTCCTGGAATTGGACCCAAAGGGAAAATTCTGCTATTGGTGGGCTCTCTTATAATTCCTTAGAGCCCTTTGTGACTTCGGGGTTGGATGGTTGGCATAGATTCTCCAAAAGCTATTCACAGATGCCACGCGATTATCGTTCGTCTTCTCCTCGATCGGATTTAAGACTTCATACTGGTATAGGTGGCGGGCAGGTCTTTGGAATTACTGCTCTCTCACCGGTTGATTCAAATGAGCAATTATATGTCGATTACCTTCGTAACAATACCTTAGGATTGTTTCGGAATGAAGGTACGGATGGCCATGAGTTACATTTTTCTATGAAGCATTTGGATCCCAATAATGTTTGGACGCAATCAAAATTAGAGGTGGCTTATTTCAATTCGAGGTCAGGTCAGAACGGAGGGTTATCTTCTCCGAGTTTGTTCGAGAGTAATGTTCCTTCACTGAGGCGAAATTTCGCCGTGAATGATGGTGGCGGAGCACTGTTTGAAGAGGAATTGGATATTAAGTATTGGGCTAAGTTGGATGCATTGGGGTCTCCAAACTTGAATGGAAGCATTTCTTTAAACTCAAAGAGCTGGGCGGTTAATAATTCAATATCGGCATCCGAATACTTTTGGGACAGTACGGGTACAGCTCCATTGGTAAAACAGCGTACTCTGAGGTATTCAGATTCTTTGAGGTTAACCAAGGCGCAGGTAGACTTTACACATTTCATAGCATTCAATGGTCCAATAAGACGGCCTTACCCTGGTTTTATGGTGACTAGTTTAGCGATGGGCCTAGAGCATTTGCAGAGTAATTCCTTAGGATGGGATGGATTTAGAAGGGATTCGGTCCAGTATACGGAAGCATTTGATGCAAATGTTTCGCCATTTGTTCGAGGGCGTATCATGCTTGGGAATGTGTCCGTCCAGCATTATAAATATTGGGCCATATTGAATTTCAATGCCTTGGGATACAATGCCGGTGCATTTGACGCTTCTGTTAGGGCGAAGTTCTTTTCTATACCAGGTGATTTAACATTACAATGGAATATTCTGCGCCAACCCCATATGTACCGTTTTGAGCAGTTATACGGCTATTCGTACGACTTGAGAACTGTTGATGTACCCTATTTCAAAAATGAGGGGAAAGCACATTGGATCTTGGGTGAGAAATGGAAGAAGGAAGGAGTGCTATACGGTGCACAGATGAACGGTATGCGCTATTTCGAATCTTTTGACCAACTATCTACTTGGAACGGGTTGTACGGTCGAGTTCAGTTTGGTGTGAGCAGTGATGAAGAGGGTTGGAACGCCTGTGTTCAAGGGTATGGTGCTTACAAATCTTCGTTTGGGGGTTTTGCCACGCCTAATTGGGGTGGATTCACTGAGGTCAATTACAAGACCAGTATAGGGACAAAGTTTGAATGGAAGGCCGGTGTTAACGTCAGTCTAGAAGATGCATTCTACGCCCCAACGTATTTAGTGGGCGTGCCGATATGGGCTATGCAGACTGATTATTTGGCCGGGAGCTATCCTTGGGGGACAGCCTATTTTGAAGCACGTATTGCCAATTTCGTGGGGGCAGTACGAATCATCAATGCTTTGGAAGGATTGGCGCCTTATACCTATTATGCCTACGGCAGTACGCCAAGGTCAGATCGATGGGTGCAAGTCAGTGCGCGCTGGACCTTGTTTAACTAGGTCTTCTGCGGCGGTTTCTTCGCTGCAGGGAAAAGAATATTGTTTAGAATCAATCGGTAGCCTGGACTGTTAGGGTGGTTGTTAAGATCGGTAGGAGGATCACCTACTCGGTGTTGGTAATCTTCTGGATCGTGTCCGCCGTAAAAAGTCCAAAATCCTTTGCCATAGCTGCCGTGAATGTAACGTGCTGCGCCATCGACGACATTTTTACCAAGTATAGTCGTGCTAGGCTTGATAGTTTTTGGGCGGTAGGCCGTGGTTTGACCGTAGAATCCACGTACAATGTCAGTATGGTTTTGTACTAAGATGGTGGGTACAACGTCATATTTCGCACTGAAGTCAAATAATTCAAAGAAGTCTTGTGGTTCCTTCATACTGCGAACGCGCTGTTCGGTAACATCTATATTGGAGTATTCGTAGCGCAAGGGATTGGTGAATAGCTCGAAATTATCAAAGGCGAACGTGGCTGAATAATTAAGGTTGAGTGCAGCGCCAGGTGCCATTGGGTCGCCGTCAAACATGTGCTCGCAAATGTCGGTATGTTGAGCAGCAAGAGCGATGTCATAACTGTCAGTTGCGCTACACATTGCAAATAGGAACCCCCCGTTTTCTACGTATGTAGCTATTGATTTAGCCACCGCGCCTTTTTGCTGCGAAACTTTGGTGTAACCCATTTCTCTGGCCGCTGCTTCAAACGAGGCCTTTTGATTGATGTACCAAGCAGCATCGCGGTAGGAGCCGTAGAATTTTCCATATTGGCCCGTGAAATCTTCGTGGTGAAGGTGAAGCCATTGGTAGTCGTTGACCGTACCATCGAGAATTTCTTGATCGTAAATGGTGGTGAAGGGAATGTCGGCGTAGGTAAGGACCATGGTTACGGCATCGTCCCAAGGCTGCGCGCCGGGAGGGGAGTAGACAGCAATTTTAGGTACCTTCTGAAGTGCAATGGTGTTGGTGTTTTCGGCCGGGCTTAGAAGTGATTCCATGAGTGCGAAAAGTTCACCCTCGGAAATGCTTTCGTATGAAACGCCTCGGCGTAAAGATTCGCGAATGAGGTTTTGATCGCCGTTGGTGATTGCGAATGCGCCACCGCGGTAGTTTAGAAGCCAATGACAATCGTACCCTTGGTCGATAGCAGAATACATAAGGCCGTACGCCTTTAAGTGGTCTCTTTGCCCTGTGATGTCCATTGGTATGAGCATCTGGGCCTGCAGAAATTGTGCAGAAAACAATAAGGAAATGGCGAAAATGCTAGACTTCAGCGAATTCATCACCCATTAAAATGGTACATCACCACCATCAGGTGTTGGTAGGTCTGAATAGCTGGATCCGGTATCCATAGTGCTGCTTCCACCAAAGCCGCTGGAATCGTTCATTTTGCTTTCAAGAATCATGGTTGAACCCTGTTCTTTGTTGGCAAATTTTGCCAATTCACCGATAAATCGGAGACGAACATTATCCAGCGAACCGTTACGGTGCTTGGCAATGATGATTTCGGCTTCATTCTCACAAGGAGTACCATCTTCCCACTCTTCGATTTGGTAGTATTGCGGACGGTAGATGAAGCTTACGATATCGGCATCTTGCTCGATAGCTCCAGATTCACGAAGATCCGAAAGTTGTGGGCGCTTTGATGTTGAACGTGTTTCAACCGCACGTGATAACTGGGAAAGTGCGATAACGGGAACGTTAAGTTCTTTCGCAATGGATTTTAGCGATCTAGAGATGGTTGAGATTTCTTGCTCGCGGTTTCCTTGCCCTTTTGAACCACCGACAGTCATTAATTGGAGGTAATCGATGATGATAATGTCAAGGCCTTTCGTGGAGGCGAGTCGACGGACTTTTGCACGAAGATCGAAAACACTGAGCGCTGGAGTATCGTCGATAAAGAGTTCTGCCTTTTCAAGTTCGTTGACGCCTGAGGTGAGGTTTTTCCATTCGTAGTCGGTCAATTCACCTTTACGTAGTTTTTCAGAACTCAAACCAGTTTCCGAGGAGATCATACGAGTGATGAGCTGAACGGAAGACATCTCAAGGGAGAATACGGCAACGCGCTTTCCATGATCTACGGCCATATTGCGGGCCATGGAGAGTACGAATGCTGTTTTACCCATACCTGGACGGGCCGCTAGAATGATTAAATCTGAAGGTTGCCATCCAGAGGTTAATCGGTCAAGATCGGAGAAGCCTGTGGCTATTCCCGATAGACCTTCTTGCTTGCTGATGTGCTCTATTCTGTCAATGGCTTGACGAATGAGCTGCTCTGCACTTTCGTAGTTCCGTTTGAGGTTTCCTTGTGCTACTTCGAATAGTTTTTGTTCCGAAGAGTCTAGTAGGTCAAGTACGTCCGTGGTTTCGTCAAAGGCGCTCTCAATGATTTCGCTTGAGATGCGTACCAACTCTCGTTGGATGTGCTTTTGCAGAATGATACGGGCGTGGTATTCGATGTGGGCTGCGGAGCTTACTTTTTGGCTTAATTGGGCCAAATACACCTCGCCGCCGGCTTGTTTCATTTCACCAGACTTGCGCAATTCCGCCGCAACGGTCAAAATATCAACTGGCTGATTCTCTCCGAAGAGATTTACAACCGCCTGGAAGATTAGTTTGTGTTGGTCTTTGTAGAATGCGTTCGAGTGAAGGATATCTACAATTTTAGAAAGGGCGTTTTTATCAATGAGCAATGCACCCAAAACGGCTTCCTCCAAATCCACGGCCTGTGGGGGTACGCGACCGCCAGCCGTAAGATTCACAAGATTGCCCGAGGGCTTACCTGCATTAGGTTGATTTGCTCGTTGTTCTGCCATTCTAATGTTTTATTCTTCGTATACGCCCATTGCGAAGAATTTCTCCATTCGCGCCTCAACCAGAGCTTCTGGGCTGAGTTTTGATAGGGCTTTGGTGTGTTTAACAATCTCACGCTTAACAATCTCAAACATCGCATCTGGGTTGGCATGTGCTCCACCAAGCGGTTCTTTGATAATGCCATCGATGAGGCCGTTTTTCTTCATGTCTTTTGCCGTAAGCTTCAATACTTCGGCTGCGGTCTCTTTGTAATCCCAGCTTCTCCAAAGAATGGATGAACAGCTTTCTGGTGAGATTACGCTGTACCATGTATTCTCGAGCATCAATACCTTGTCGCCAACACCGATACCGATTGCTCCACCTGAGGCACCTTCACCGATGATAATACAAATGACCGGCACTTTTAATCGGGCCATTTCCATGATGTTCTTGGCAATAGCCTCGCCTTGTCCGCGCTCTTCAGCTTCAAGACCTGGGAAAGCTCCCGGAGTATCGATCAATGTGATGATGGGGCGGCCGAATTTTTCAGCTTGCTTCATCAAACGCAATGCTTTACGGTAGCCCTCAGGGTTTGCCATTCCGAAGTTGCGGTATTGACGCATCTTGGTATTTACACCTTTTTGTTGGCCTATGAACATATAGCTCTGGCCATCAATGGTTCCCCAACCGCCAACCATGGCTTTATCATCTTTTACGCCGCGATCGCCGTGCATTTCGATGAAATCACCTTGCGTAAGTGCATTAATGTAGGCCATTGTATATGGGCGCTGTGGGTGGCGAGACAGTTGTACGCGTTCCCAAGCACTGAGGTTGGTGTAGATTTCCTTCTTCGTGTCGTCGAGTTTTTTCTGAATATCAGCGATGGTTTTTGCCATGTCTACGCCGGTCTCATCTGCGAGTTCAAGCGCTTTAGCTAGCTGATTTTCAAGCTCTTCAATGGGTTTTTCAAATGAAAGATAGTCCATAATTACGTTCTGAATGAGTCATGCAAAATACAAAGTCCTTAGGAGAGGGACTTCCTTTTTTGTGCCTTTATTATTCCATTGGCGATGACGGTGCCTAAAATGACAATCACGCCGAAGTAAAAGGTCGGGGTCATGTTTTCTTGAGCGCCAAAAAGAAGTGCTGCTAAACCGATGCCATATACAGGTTCGAGGTTGATGGCAAGCATTACGCTAAATGGGCTCATTCTTTTGAGTAGTTCTACGCTTTTAATGAATGGATAGGCTGTACAGAGCAAGGCGAGAATGGCTAAAAAGATCCAATCATTAGTAGTGGTCATCCAGAGATTCATAGGATTGTGACTGCCAAAAACGAGGTCATAGAGCCCCACTCCGATAAATGCGAATCCCAATTCCCAGAAGGTTACTTGAACCGGAAGCGGGTATCGTGCGACCAGTTGTTTGTTGAGGATGCTGAATGAGGCGCTTAGGGAGGCACTGATTAAGGCAATGATTACCCCGAGTTGGTAATTTGTAATACGCAGTCCCATGAACTCATAGAATTTCATGGAGGCGGCATCCGGAGTTTCGTAGAAGATGACGACTACGCCAAAAACCACGATGGCGCCGAGGAGTAGCTCGAGGATATCAATTTTCCCTTTGTCTAACACGGGTTTGAGAAGGGCGGACCAAAGTGCGCCCGTTGATATGCCGGCGAGGGTTAGGCTGATATTGGCAATCTTAATAGCACCAAAAAAGGTGATCCAGTGAGTAGCGATGAGCACGCCACATAAGGCCATGAACCCTATTTCTTTCCAAGAGGCTTTGAAGGGGCGTTTTTTCCAAACCATGAATGCCGCGATAGCTACGGTGGTTAATGCGGTTCGATTGAAGACTAAGGAAACGGCGTCGACACTTATGTAACGGCCTAAAATGGCTGTGAATCCCCAAATGAAGACAATGAAGTGCAGGTTCAATTGATCCCGTAGATGTGAGCCTTTCTCGAAGTTCATGATTGATTATTTCGGAGCAACAATGTAGCGCCAAATCGCAACACCGGCGAATAAAATGTTGGGGATCCAAACGGCAAATTCGGCCGGCTGGATGGTGATCCAAAGCAGGGTTTTTCCGAACCAACTGTCAGCGCTCAGCATTCCGGTGGTGGCAAAGGTTTGGGAGATCTGCATTGTAAAGATGTAGATGGCGCTTAAGATGAGTCCGATAGCAATATTGATTCCAAGTCCTCCACGTCGTTTTTGGCTTGCTAGGGCGACGGCGAGTAGAACGAATACATAGGCACTAAGTGGGTAGGAACTGCGGCGTTGCATTTCCATTTGGTAAGAGGCGATGTTTTCGTTGCCTGTAATTTCTTCTTGAGCGATGAATCGACTGAGTTCACGGCTATTCATGGTAGCGATGGAGTTCAGTTTTGGGGCGATTTGTTCCGAGGTGAAGGCGAGGGCGGTATCTAGTCGGCGGCCGGAAAGGATATGTTCTTGCCCGAGGCTGTCGACAGTGCGTAGGCGGTAGTTGTCGAGGCGCCATTTGTTGGTGGCGGTATCTAATCGGACAAAATCCCCGCTGAGTTTAGAGATTAATTTGTGGTCTTCGAAGACTTCATAGGTCATTTGATAACCACTGTGGCGCGTGCCTGAAAAGGTTTCGAAGTAAACGTAGTGTCCGGGTAGCACTTGGCGATGGACCTTTTGGTTGATGGGCCGATTAACGCCTGTAACATACTTCTCCTCAAATGCGATGCGTTTGATGTTTGTTTGCGGGACGACTAAATGGTTCAAAGCAAGACTCGCCAAGCAGATGATGGTTGCACCAATCCAATACGGGCGGAGTAAGCGCCTGAAACTGGTGCCTGAGGTAAGGATGGCTACGATTTCTGAGTTTGCTGTGATGCGCGAGGTGAACCAAATGGTCGAAATGAAGAGTATGAGGGCGCTGAAAAGGTTTCCGTAGAAGGCGATGAAGTTGATGTAGTAATCGAAGATGATTTCATCAAGTTTGGCGCCATTTTGGAAATCGTCCAATTTCTCACTGATGTCGAAAACAATAGCGATGGCTAGGATCAGTACCATGGTCAGCACGAAGCTTCCCAAGAATTTACGCAATATGTACCAATCGAGCTTTGTCATCCGGTTATAATCGGTTCTCCAACTTTGGAATCATGTGATTCTTCCAACTTGCGAAATCGCCTGCGATGATGTGCTCGCGCGCCTGCTCGACGAGCCACAAATAAAATCGAATGTTGTGCATCGAAGCGATCTGCGCTCCTAATGATTCTTTGCTATGGATGAGGTGGCGCGCGTATGCCAAGGTGTATTGAGAATCCACAAAGCTTGTTCCGTTGGGATCGAGCGGTTCATGGACATTTTCCCATTTCTTGTTGCGAAGGTTAATGATCCCTTCGCTGGTGAAAATTTGGCCATTTCGGCCGTTTCTGGTGGGCATGACACAATCGAACATATCTACTCCCAACGAAATGTTTTCCAAAATATTGGCTGGAGTCCCGACTCCCATGAGGTAGCGGGGTTTGTCTGCAGGTAAGATTCGGCAGGCTCCGGCGGCGTGCTTGTACATCTCCTCAGCAGGCTCGCCTACGCTTAGACCGCCAATTGCATTTCCCTCGGCTCCTTTGCTGGCGATGTATTCGGCGCTTTGGTCACGCAGGTCGTCATAGGTCGAGCCTTGGACTATAGGAAAGAGACTTTGGTGGTAGCCGTAGAGTGGTTCCACTTGGTCCAATCGGTCAAAACAGCGGTCGAGCCAGCGGTGCGTCATGTGCATGCTGTCCTTCGCGTATTCATAGGTCGAAGGGTAAGGGGGGCATTCGTCGAAGGCCATTATGATGTCTGCGCCAATTTCACGCTGAATGTCCATCACGCGTTCTGGGGTGAACAAATGTTTGGTGCCGTCGATGTGGCTGGCGAAGGTTGCGCCCTCCTCGGTGATTTTACGTTGATTGGCAAGGCTATATACTTGGTAGCCGCCGCTATCGGTCAAAATTGGCCGATCCCAACCATTGAACTTATGGAGTCCCCCAGCTTGCTTCAAAATTTCTGTGCCCGGACGCAGGAAGAGGTGGTAGGTATTTCCCAAGATGATTTGGGCCTTGGTATCCTCTTTTAAATCCTTTGTGTGAACCCCTTTCACGGTGCCTGCAGTACCTACTGGCATGAAGATGGGCGTTTGGATCGTTCCGTGGTCGGTTTCCAATGTTCCGGCGCGTGCGGAACTTTTTGGGTCGGTATGTGCTAAGGTGAACTTCATGTAGCGCAAAAGTACGGCACCCGCGCTATCTTTGCTCCATGCAAACAGTAGAACTCATCTATGGTCATTTTCCGCACCTAACGGAACAACAGCGCGAGCAATTTGCAGCGCTTTTTGACCTATACACCGAATGGAATGCGAAAATCAATGTGATTTCACGCAAGGATATGGACAGCTTTTATGAAAAGCATGTGCTACATTCCTTAGGGATTGCCAAAGTGTATACCTTCAAGCCGGGACAAAGAGTGCTGGATGTAGGAACGGGCGGTGGCTTTCCGGGAATTCCTCTGGCCATTCTTTTTCCACAGACCCAATTCCATTTGGTAGATTCCATCGGAAAGAAAATCAAGGTGGTCGAGGCAGTAGCTGAAGCTCTGGGTTTAGAAAATGTAAAAGCTTCTCACGGACGTGCGGAGCAGTTCAAAGGCCCGTATGATTTTGTGGTGAGCCGGGCGGTCACACACATGCAGCGTTTCATACCCTGGATAAAGGGCAAGATTGCTTCTAAAAACCTAGATCCGGACCGCATCAACGGGCTCTTGTATCTGAAAGGCGGTGATTTGGCGGAAGAATTGGGCCCGCTAAAGGCGAGAATTTCTGCCCTGTCTAGACATTTCGATGGCGAATTCTTTGAAACGAAGAAGGTGGTCTACTTGC
The DNA here is from genome assembly GCA_913060465.1 of uncultured Cryomorphaceae bacterium. Taxonomy (GTDB): domain Bacteria; phylum Bacteroidota; class Bacteroidia; order Flavobacteriales; family Schleiferiaceae; genus UBA10364. The sequence continues at coordinate 10,223 of CAJXTR010000041.1, forward strand.
CGAAAAGCGAAATCAACAATTTTAGAGGATAAAAAAAGGCGCCCACAGGGCGCCTTTTTTATGTGGTCCGAAAAATTTCGGCTTACCCGAGGAATGGGTAACGGTAATCTGTTGGAGGAACTAAGGTTTCCTTGATGGTGCGGGCATTGACCCAACGCAATAGGTTGAGGTAAGATCCGGCCTTGTCGTTCGTTCCTGAACCACGTGCACCACCGAACGGCTGCTGTCCCACAACGGCACCGGTTGGTTTGTCGTTGATGTAGAAGTTCCCTGCAGCATTCTCCAATCTGTTGGTGGCTTCAATGGCCATGTAACGATCACCTGAGAAAATAGATCCTGTCAAGGCGTATTCAGAAGTGCCGTCAACAAGGTCGAGCATGCTGTCCCAATCTGCATCAGCATAAACGTAGATGGTCAATACAGGGCCGAAGATTTCTTCTACCATGGTACGGAACTTAGGATTTGTCGTCACCACTACCGTAGGCTCGATGAAGTATCCTTTGCTCTTGTCGTAGCTACCACCAGCGATGATTTCAGCATCACTCTGCTCTTTTACGTACTCGATGTACGAAGCAATTTTATCGAAGGCTTTCTCGTCGATCACCGCATTGATGAAGTTACCCATATCTTCCGGGGTTCCCATTTTGAAGGTGGCGAGGTCAGCCAAAAGTTCTTCTTTCACGGCTGGCCACATGCTCTGTGGAATGTAGGCACGTGAGGCCGCTGAACATTTTTGTCCTTGGAATTCGAAGGCACCACGGCTGAGGGCAGTGCTCACTTCTTTGCTCTTAGCTGAAGGATGTGCTACGACGAAATCCTTACCACCAGTTTCCCCAACGATACGTGGGTACGAGCGGTATTTGTGGATGTTGTTTCCAATGGTTTTCCATAGGTTTTGGAAGACGCCTGTAGATCCTGTGAAATGGATTCCGGCGAAATCTTTGTGTTCGAAGATTACATCACCGGCTACTGGGCCGCTTACATATACGAGGTTGATGACGCCGTCCGGCAGACCCGCTTCGCGGAAGATGTCCATCACTACGTTCGCAGAATAGATTTGCGAGTTGGCTGGTTTCCAAACCACGGTGTTGCCCATCAAGGCAGCCGAAGAAGGAAGGTTACCGGCAATGGCAGTAAAGTTGAATGGGGTAAGGGCGAAGACAAAGCCTTCTAGTGGACGGTATTCCATGCGGTTCCAAACTCCAGGAGAGCTCTCAGGCTGCTCGCTGTAGATTTGCGTCATGTATTCGACGTTGAAGCGAAGGAAATCGGCCAATTCACAAACGGAATCAATCTCGCTCTGGAAACAGTTCTTGCCTTGCGCCAACATAGTGGCTGCATTGATTCTGTAACGGTATTTGCCACTGATTAGCTCTGCCGCTTTCAAGAAGATGGATGCGCGGTGCTCCCACGGCATATTAGACCAAGCGTCCTTTGCTGCTAGCGCTGCCTCAATGGCTGCCTCCACGTGGCTAGCATCGCCTTTGTGGAAGGTTCCAATAATGTGTTTGTGATCGTGTGGAGGGGTGAGGTTGCCGGTGTTGCCGGTGCGTACCTCTTCGCCACCGATATACATAGGTACATCGATCTGGCTATTGTATTGCTCCTTGTAAGAAGCCAATAATGCTTCGCGTTCGGGGGTACCAGGTGCGTAATCGTAGATAGGTTCGTTTGCGGCTACCGGTACGTTGAAAATTCCGTTCGACATGTTATGGGATTTTGGTTCTTAAATGCTCCCCAAAGTTAAGGTGTAAAGGGCGGAATTAGCGTAACTATTGCTACGATTGTAATAAGCGGGGCCAATTGTTGATTACCCGTTAAAAATCATCTAAACTTTTTGTGCCAATTACGTCTTAAGGTTTAAGGACATTTTACCTTTGTCACTCACTTTAATTGCACGTATGAAAACGCACAATTTTTCAGCCGGACCATGTATTCTTCCCGGCCAAGTTTTTGAAGAAGCATCCAAAGCACTTTTAGATTTTGACAACTTGGGCCTTTCGGTCATTGAAATCTCTCATCGCAGCAAGAATTTTGTCGCTGTTATGGAAGAGGCGGTTGCCTTGGTGAAGGAGCTGCTGAACGTACCGGATACCCACGAGGTGATCTTCCTGCAAGGTGGTGCGTCATTGCAATTTGCGATGGTAGCTTACAATTATCTTACAGAAACTGGGAAAGCACAGTATTTGGATACGGGTGCGTGGGCTAGCAAAGCATTGAAAGAGGCAAAAGGACTTGGGACTGCTGAGGCCATTGCATCTTCGAAAGAGGCGAACTACAACTTCATTCCTAAAGGGTATAGCATCGATCCTTCGGCGGATTACTTCCACTGCACATCGAACAACACTATTTACGGAACACAAATGAAGTCGTTCCCAGAAACCGATGTTCCTGTAATCTGTGATATGAGTTCTGATATTTTCTCTCGTCCGGTGGATGTGAGCAAGTTCGATTTAATCTACGCAGGCGCACAGAAGAACCTAGGTCCAGCAGGTGCAACTCTGGTTATCGTCCGCAAGGACAGTTTAGGTAAATCAGGACGTTATATCCCGACGATGCTGAAATACACCACACACATTGAAAAAGAGAGCATGTTTAACACGCCTCCTGTATTCTCTGTGTACGTGAGTATGCTGACCCTTCGTTGGTTGAAGGAGATGGGCGGTGTTGAAGCGATCGCCGCGCGCAACCAAGCAAAAGCAGATTTGCTGTACGGCGAGATTGACCGCAATCCATTGTTTGTGGGTACTGCAGCAACGGAAGATCGCTCTAATATGAACGCTTGTTTCCTCTTAAACGACGAGGCGCACAAAGAAGCGTTCGACGCGCTTTGGAAGGAGGCGAAAATCAATGGGATTAACGGACACCGCTCAGTGGGTGGGTACCGCGCTTCCATGTACAATGCCATGGACCTAGATAGTGTTCAGGCATTGGTAGATTGTATGAAAGAATTAGAAAAACAATACGCATGAAAGTCTTAGCAAACGACGGTATTTCTGCATCAGGCGCAGCGGCCATT
>CAJXTR010000042.1 GCA_913060465.1 uncultured Cryomorphaceae bacterium
ACTTGGAAGGGCTAAAGAGAATTTTTACGCTCCTCTTCTACCCTTTGATACGCCCAATTAATCGTCTCAAAAGAATACCCGCGGCGCTGCATCGCAGCAGCAAGCTGTTCCTTGGTCTTTGAGCTGAACCAACGATCGGCTAAATACAGCGCGTTCTCTTCCACACGCTCTTGAGGAATTTGTTTCAAGATTCTATCAATGGTCACCTTAGGAATACGATGCTCTCGCAAACCAATGCTTATGCGATAAGGTGCCCAATGCTTTTGATTGAGTTTGCCTTGACAATAGGCCTCTGCAAAACGGTATTCATCGAGGAAGTTTTCTTCCATCAAGCTCGCTACAACCTCCTCATGCCGATCCTTTGGCAACCCTAGTTGACCCAACTTTCGGTATACCTCAAATGGACTGCGCTCTTGATAGGCGCAATACCTGCGTAGTTTCTGTAAAGCTTCGGACGTTGTCATGAACCAATTTTAATGAAAAAACCCGCTCCATACTTCGTACGGAGCGGGTTTGTGGAAAAACAAAAGTTTTACAGTGTGTTGTTCTCGCGGTCTTTCACCTTCCACTCCAACATCGTGTAGGCATCACGCGGTACTACTACTAATTTCTTGCGTAACTCTTTCTGCCATGTTTTCTTGATACTCTTAAAGAAACCTTTGGTGATATAGGCTTCCAAGAACGGGTGAACATGGATGTACACTTCTCGCTTATCGATGGTCGAAAGTTTTGATTTGATCGCCTCAATGATTTGAATAGGCGCCTCAACCAAATTATCTGGATTCTCTTCGCGAGTGGTAATGTTCGTTTCAGGACGAACACGCTGGCGTGTGAGTTCCATCAAACCAAACCTTGAAATGGGCAGAATCTTGTGACGTGCACGATCCTTTTTCATTTCATCGCGCATTTTCTCATAAACCGCTTTGCGGTTTTCCGCGCTGTTCATATCGATGAAGTCAACTACGACAATACCACCCATGTCGCGCAAACGCAACTGACGTGCTACCTCTTCTGCCGCGAGCAAGTTTACCTGCAACGCATTCGCTTCTTGGTTTTCCGCCGTATTAGTTCTATTGCCCGAGTTTACATCAACAACGTGCATCGCTTCGGTATGCTCAATGATCAAATATGCCCCTTTAGGCATGCTGACTGAACGGCCGAATGCACCTTTGATTTGGCGGTCTACACTAGCGAATTGGAACAACGGCATTTGACCATTGTAGTGCTTCACCATTTTAGACGCCCCCGGTTGGATCTCATCGAGGTATTCTTTTACCTCCTCATACAAATCTTCATTGTCGATTGTAATGGAAGAAAAGCTATCGTTGAACACATCGCGTAGAAACGCGCTGGCTCTATTCATTTCGCTGAAAATACGTACGGGCTTATTCGAACGCTTCACCCCTTTGTGGAGTACTTTCCACTTGCGGAGCAAAGATTCTAGGTCAGCCTGTAGTTCTTCTGCGCTCTGTCCTTTGGCGACAGTACGTATAATTACACCAAAGCCTTTTGGCTTGATGCTTCTGACCAAGTTTTTGAGTCTGTCTTTCTCTTCGCGATCACGAATCTTTTGACTCACGCTCACGCGGTTCGAGAATGGCACGAGCACTACAAATCGGCCCGCAATACTAAGCTCAGCAGTGATTCTAGGCCCTTTCGTAGAAATGGGCTCCTTGGTGATTTGCACCAAGATTTGATCGCCTTGCTTTAAAACATCACCAATGTTGCCCTCCTTCTGGATGTTGGCCTCATTTTTAAAGTTGGTGAGGTTGCTTTGTTGCTTGCCTTTTAAGGTGCGACGTAGGTAGGATTGCCAGGAATTTATCTGCGGCCCGAGATCGTGGTAGTGCAAAAATGCATCTTTTTCATAACCAACATCTACGAAGGCAGCGTTTAGGCCAGTGGCCAATTTTTTTACGGTTCCTAGGTATACGTCACCTACTGAGAAACTATCGTCTCCCTTTTCCTTAATGAGTTCCTGAAGTCTTCCGTCTTCAAGTAGTGCAATATCCGCTCGGTCAGAACTAGCACTAATGACTAATTCTGTGCGCATACTCTACTTGATTATTTCTTCTTGTGACGGTTTTTTCTTAGACGCTTCTTACGCTTGTGCGTTGCAATCTTATGTCTTTTACGTTTCTTTCCGCTTGGCATAATGCTAAGTTTTAAAAATTATTAATTCTGTAATCCAGCTAACCAATCATTAAGTTGGGAAGCATCTGGATGATCGTTCAAATAAGTCTGAGCAGTTGTCATCGCAGAAGTCGTGTCGCCCATTTGCAACAAGGACTGCGATTTATTTACCCAATATAATTCTACCTCAGGGCGAAGTTGTGTTAGGTGATGAAACCTATCTACAGCCTTTTCCCATTGGCCACTCATCATAGAGAAATTACCTAACCAAAGCAATGCTTTTTCATGATCAGGATTCTCCTTTAGTACATCTAACAGCATACCTATTGCCTGCATAGGAGCGCCTTGTCCAGATTGGATTATAGCTACCGCTTCATCCACCTTGGCATCAAGATCCGCATTCTCTGTCGCAGCGGGAACCACTTCTTCTACAGGAGCAGTTCTCGGCAAACGCATGAGAACAACGGCGGCAACAACCGCTAGAATTACTGCTATGAGTTGATTTCTTTTCAAATTAGTCGTTTACAGGTACGCTATCCTTAACGCCTTCAACAAAAACCTTTGCAGGCTTGAATGCAGGGATGTAGTGAGCTGGAATGACAATAGTCGTGTTCTTTGAAATATTACGACCTGTTTTCTGTGCACGCTTCTTCACGATGAATGAACCAAAACCACGCAAGTAAACGTTGTTTCCATCCTCGAGGCTGTGCTTGATCTCTTTCATGAAGCTTTCAACAACAGCTTGAACATCTCCGCGTTCCATTCCTGTTTTATCAGAAATCTTAGTAACGATATCTGCTTTAGTCATTTGCTCTGTATTTTTAGGTCCTTCCGGACTTGGTTAATGAGGGGCGCAAATATACACCTATTCTCCTTATTTACAGATTAAAAGCATAAAATAATCGGAACCCCAAACTGTGAGTACAGACGCCTATAATCAATTCATTATCAGTATCGAAGAATTTTTCGATTCGCAAAAAAGAGATCTGCCTTGGCGCAAAGCAAAGCCCGTTCCCTACGAGGTGTGGTTGAGTGAAATCATTTTACAACAAACTCGTGTGGCTCAAGGCACGCCATACTACCTGAAAATTCTGGAGGCCTTTCCAACTATTGAAGACCTAGCAGAGGCATCGGAAGATAAATTATTGGCATTGTGGACGGGACTTGGATACTACAGCCGAGCCAGGAATTTACAGAAAGGTGCACGACAGATAGTGGCGGAATACAACGGCGAAATGCCGCAGTCCTATGGCGACTTACTAAAGATTGCCGGCATTGGTCCATATACGGCTGCAGCCATTTCAAGCATCTGTTTTAACCAGCGAAAAGGTGTGGTTGACGGTAACGTATACCGAGTACTATCACGCTACTTCGGCATTCAAACCCCCATTAATAGTACTGCGGGGCAGAAGGAGTTTCAACAATTGGCCGATTCATTGATTCAGGAAGCCACCGAACCAAAGAACTACAATCAAGGTATCATGGAGTTTGGCGCGCTACAATGCACACCTAAAAAACCAGGCTGCTTACTTTGCCCACTTTCCGAGGTCTGTCATGCCTATCAAAACGGGACAATTGATCAACTCCCTGTGAAAATAAAAAAGGGTAAGCGAACGCAGGAAACCATTCACTTTGCGGTTGTAAAAGAAAATGATCGATGGGCACTTTATAAGAGAGATCATTCAAGCATTTGGGGAGGACTGTATGAATTCCCAAGACTTGCAGTAGCTCCGAAAAATGCTCAATTACTTCAAGGTCCAACGATACATAAGCTCTCACACAAAGACCTACATTGCCATTTTTGGGAGGTGGGGTTAGACGAACTTAACGAACCACAAACCTTTTATTCGAAAGCTGAATTGGAACAACTTGGCATGCCAATAATCGTGTCCGATTTTGTTAAAAAACAGCAGTAATTCACCTTCTATATTTACCTATCTTTGATTGAATTAGAACGCGAAATAATAGACAATCATGGCAGGTACACTCAACAAAGTAATGCTCATTGGAAATTTAGGTAAGGACCCTGAAATCATGCACTTTGACAACGGAGGCTCATTAGTAAAATTCCCATTAGCAACGTCCGAAACTTACACGAATCGAGAAGGACAGCGCGTTACAAACACAGAGTGGCACAATGTTGTTATCAACGCCAAAGGCCTGGTTGATATCGCCCACAAATACTTAAAACGTGGCCACAAAGTTTACCTCGAAGGGCGAATCAAAACGCGCAAGTGGCAAGATCAAACGGGCGCTGACCGCTACACCACAGAAATTCAAGCGAATCAAATGACCATGCTCACCTCTCGTGCAGAAAGCGATGGCATGACTAGCGATAGCGGAACGGCGTACAGCAACCAAAACTATGGCAACAACGCGCAAGCAAGCGCTCCCGCACCAAATCCCGCACCAGCACAGTCAATGGCTAGCCAAGACGAAGATGATTTGCCATTCTAAGTTGAACTAAACCCAAGCTTTTGGAAACAGAGCCTCCTCCTTTTCTACAATTCTTTGATATACTACAATCATTAGCCACCGCAGATAGTATTCTGCTGGTTGTTTTGATTTTACTTCTTTTTCTATCTGCATTGATTTCTGGTTCAGAGGTCGCCTATTTCTCAATAACACCTGCGGATAGAGAATTGATGGATGATTCCAATCCACGCGAACAAAAAATCCTGGAATTACTGAATGAACCGGACCATTTGCTGGCCACCATTCTTATCTCCAACAACTTCGTTAACGTAGGTATTGTCATCTTATCAACCTACTTACTCAATAGCTTCTTCTCTCCGGAAAACTGGAGTCCACTATTAACTTTTGTCGTTGAGATATTAGCCATTACCGGTATTCTTTTGCTCTTTGGAGAAATATTGCCTAAAGTCTACGCCAATGCTTCAAAGCTTAAGTTCGCCCAGATGGTCACTCCTTTGTTATCCAGAATTCACTCGGCCCTTCATCCGCTGAGTGCTCGCCTGAGTAAAACCATAAACAGAATTAACATCGAAGGGCGCGGACCTCAACTCAGCGTAGATGATTTAGAGCAGGCACTTGAATTGACTGCTGATGAGAATTCTAGTGAAGACGAGCAACGCATACTTAAAGGCATTGTCAGGTTCGGCTCAACCGCCGTAAAAGAGGTCATGACACCGCGTACCTCTGTGGTCTCTATTGACATCAAAGCTGCCTACAGTGATATCCTCGAACATATAACGGATAGCGGATATTCTCGTATTCCCGTGTATGAAGAGAACCTGGATCAAATCAAAGGTTTGGTCTACGTAAAAGACCTTCTGCCCTACATGGATGCTTCCGAAAACTTCGGTTGGCAAGACCTTATGCGCGTTCCATTCTTCGTACCCGAGAGCAAGAAGATTGACGACTTGTTGAAGGAATTTCAAAAGCGACGTATTCACCTAGCCATTGTGGTTGACGAATTTGGCGGTACCTCTGGGGTCATTTCCTTGGAGGATGTTCTTGAAGAAATAGTCGGTGAAATCTCCGATGAGTTCGATGATGAAGATGTGGTATACAGCAAACTCGATGATTACAACTATGTCTTCGAGGCGCAAACGCCGCTCATAGATTTTTGCCGTGTGCTAGGAATCTCACGTGATCTCTTCGATACCGTAGATGGCGAAAGTGAAACATTAGCAGGGCTTGTCCTTGAGCTAGCCGGGAAATTTTTGGAGAAAAATGAACGTGTCCAATTCAACGCTTATACCTTTAAAGTAGAAAGCGTAGATCAACGTAAACTCATACGCATCAAAGTAACCATAGACCCCAACCATGAAGGTTAGTCCATACATTTTTATCGCATTTGTATTCCTCGCATCTTGTGACGAAGGCCCCGTAGCCCGTCCAGATGGTTTCATGCGAATTGGATTGCCGAGCACAGAAAGCTATGCGCCATTGAGCGAAGCAGCACCTTTTGGTCTCGACATCAACGCTGAGGCAAAGGTGATTGTAAAAGAGGTGTTGACGGAAGAAGGCACCGAAGAGGCGCGCGAAGGTGAATACTGGCTCGACATCGTTTATCCAACCATACTCAGCACCGTCCAACTCACCTACAAACCTGTCCACGACAATATGGAGAACTTGGTCCGTGATGCACAACAATTGGCCTACAAACACACCGTCAAGGCCAGCGGTATGCGCGAACAGTTTTTTGCCTACCCCGAAAAAAAGGTCTATGGACTTTACTATGAACTTTCAGGGGCTTCGGCTACCACCACACAGTTCTACGCAACAGACAGCACTAATCACTTTCTCCGCGGGGTATTGTATCACTACAGCACCCCAAACGCCGATAGTTTAGCACCGGTAACAGCTTTCATGCAAGAAGAGATTTTACGCATGATTAGCACAATGAATTGGTCCCGTGGCGAATAAATTACTTTACATCGCGGCCTCACCCATCGAGGCCGATCTAATGGCCAACTACCTAGAAAGCCAAAGCATTCGTGTAGTATTAGAACACTACCAAATGGCAAGCGTCCTACCTGTCGGAGGAGATTTAAGCATCAAGATTTTAGTGCATGAAGCACAATGGGATCGAGCCCTCGAGCTTCTTAAGACTTACGTAGCGCGAGAAACAGAGGATAACTCGTAGAGGCCAAAATTCCGATGCTCAAAACCAAGTGTACCGGTTGCATCGCCTGTGGTAATCCCGCAAAAAACAGCACTACACCAACAGCCCATTCTAAAGCAATAGCAAAAACCAAGGGTTTAAATCCCGGCAATAGCATTCCGTGTTTGCGCTGTTGAAAGAAAAGTACACTGGTCAACACCAAAATGGTCCAGGCAAAAGTTCTATGGATTTTAGGCAGGGCACTTGTAATGGAATCTACCACTTCTGCCCTCAACACACCGTGTTCCAATGCATAATCAACCAACTCTCTCGTCTGCGTTCCTAGGAATATCTGCATGACCACCAATACAAGCAATAGCAGCATCGATCGCAATATTCCTTTAGGATAGCTGTAGGTACCTTCTGTATTGCGAGCGCGAAGCGCAAGTAGCAGCAACACAATAGCCACCGAACCCATCATGTGTATAGTGATCTGGTTTGGGACCAAATTTCCATCGACCACAATCTTACCCAGCCAAGCTTCAAACAACAACAAAAACAGCACGCCCACAGCGAGCACCGCGTTCCAAACATTGCGTCGCACGCCCCATACCCCAAAGATGGCAAGCGCCAGCACGGGTAAGCCGCTTAAGGCTCCGATGAGTCGGTTTATAAATTCAATCCAGGTATGAACGGGGTTGAAAATGTTATAATCGTGTCTATCAAATAGGGTCCAATTCTCCGATGTGAACTCCTCACCTGTGGTGAAATCCGCATTGGCCACCCAGAATTGGTCGTTCAATAAGATCATCTGACCCTCCTCAAAGCTTCTGCCCTCACGCCAGGTCAAGGTTTCCACATCTGTAGGAGGAATATTGTAGCCAAAACACTGTGGCCAGTCGGGACATCCCATGCCCGAACCTGTTGCACGCACCACCGACCCCGCCAAGATGACAAGGAAAATGAAGACCAACGAAGTAGTCGCCCAAAAGCGAATGCGTGCGCTTCTCATATTATTCAGCTAATAAAGTCGCTGTATACAGCCCGCCACCAGCAACCGAACCGACCGCATCAGCCAATTCTTCCGCGCTCACCATGGTACTATCATAGCTCACGGTGGCCACGCTGTCCTCAAACACAATGGCAAAGCTCGCCACGCCCTCATGGGCATTGAGCGACTTTTCAATCGCGCCCTTACAGCCCATCACACAGGTCATTCCAGAGACAAACATTTTAGCTTCAGCATTAGGGGCCACCTCTACGACCTCCGCCTGCACTGGCATTTCGATGACTTCCGGCTCTTGCTGACCACAAGAAATGGTGAACAAAGCAACTCCGAGAATGATAGGAAGGGTTTTCATAATCAAGTATTTTCAGCAAAATTACATCCCATCGAGTCAAAGTGTGAGGCATTTGTCACAATTTTGCGGCATGTCGAAACAAAGTACCTCTCACTCGCCGGCCCTTCCGTGGATCCTATTCATCGGCCTGGCCATCATCTGGGGCTCGAGCTTCATTTTGATGAAACGCGGACTTCAAAGTTTTTCCTACACCCAAGTAGGCACCTTACGCGTGAGCATCGCTGCACTTTTCATGGCGGTCATTGGCTTTCGTCATTTCAAGCATTTCCGCAAGAAAGACCTCATCTCTTTGACCATCGTGGGCTTCTTAGGAAACGCCATTCCCTACGTATTGTTCCCCCTCGCGGTCAACCACCTCGACAGCGGCGTGGTCGGCATCATCAACTCTCTTGTGCCTCTATTCACTGTATTAATTGGCGGCTGGTTCTTTGGACAAAAGGCTACCGACACCCAATGGCAAGGAGTTGCCGTAGGACTGCTGGGAGCTGTCATTCTCATACTCCCAATGAATTCCATCCTACAAGGCGGTTTTAGCATTGAAGGAGAATTGGGCTATGGGTTATTCGGTGTATTGGCCACCATGATGTACGGCACCAGCGTCAATACGTTGAAATCAAACTTACCTCACCTCAAAGCAATTACGGTCACAACCCTTTCACTAGCAACCGCCGCACCATTCACCATCGTTTTTAGCTTGGCCTCTGGGGTACATGAAGTTTTCATGAACGACCCTCAGGCATGGACAAACTTTGGTTTCATAGCGATTCTCGGAATTGTCGGTTCTGGGTTTGCAGTGATCATGTTCAACTACCTCATCCAAATCACGAACGCCCTTTTCTCCAGCTCTGTGACCTATGCTATTCCGATCGTGGCTGTGCTTTGGGGGCTATGGGACGGGGAGCAAATCATTTGGAATCACCTTCTCGGCTTAGGGGTCATTATCACCGGGATATATTTGGTGAACAAGAAAAAATAATTCAACAAAAAACCCCCACGCCTCGGCGTGGGGGTTCGTCTTCAAAATTTTTGGCAGTACCGGGAATTACTTCCAAGTTACTTTTTCCACTGTCACGGTAAACGACTGTGGTCCGGCACTTTGTTCGATGGTCTTCACGAAGGTCAAACCATTTACTTCCTGCCACTCCTTGTATACCGTAGTAACGGTAATATCGCCTTCGGGACCTTCTGCAGTCCCTACACTCATATATAGTAGACCTGTAGCTACATCGAAGTAGTGTGTTTGCTCGCCTTCCGTGATTTGGTAGACGTCCTTACCATTGACTAGGGTTTGCCCGTCGAAGGTAACGGCATCCGGGTTTTCCAACCATTCTAACTGGCTGATCACGTACTTCGCTTCCTTAGCGGTAGAGGCCAATTCCTCTCCTTCCAACTCAGCATTACCGCGCATACCACTGCGAGTCGCTGCGCCATCCTTGTACTCAACTTTCATCAAGGTCATGCCTTGCATGCTTTGCTCAGTCAGGTAGTAATCCGGGATGTTCTTCACGGTCTTCATACCTACAAGACCTGGCATACCTGGCGCCTCAAGGCTCATTTCTTGCTCAAAAGAAGTGATGTTTTGGAACGCTTCCGCACCACCGATGGCATCAAAGAATTTATTCAATACAGCGTCCTTGGTAACACCCTCCGGCAGGAACAGGAATGTTGGTGCTTCGGTTTCATTACCGTCCGCATCATAGTACTCAACTTCACCAAAAGCGCTAAGCTTTCCCGCAACATCTTGGGCCTTACCTACCACAGTAATGGTCAACGGTCCATTCATATAGGTGTTGGCAACACGCATCACATCCTCAGCGGTAACCGCTTCAAGACGCGATAAGTAATTATTGTAATAATCAGATGGTAGACCGTAACGAGCAATGTTCAAGGCAAAGTTTGCCGCGCTCGCTGGGCTCTCGAGTGAACGACCGAAAGATCCGCTCAAACTAGCTTTCGCTGCGATAAGGTCTTCCTCGGTAACTGCTTCGTTCTTCATGCGATCAATCTCGAACAAAAATTCAGTGATGGCAGAATCTGTCACCTCATTGCGCACCTTCGCCGATGCTCCGAATGTCGAGTTCAACTCGTCCACACCGAAGTTTGAGTAGGCACCATAAGTAAAGGCCTTGTCCTCACGCAAGTTGGTGAACAAGCGTCCCGACATACCGCCACCCAAGATTTGGTTGGCCACACGCAAAGGCTCGATATCCGGATGGCCTTGTGGTAAGTCGATGACATTACCCAACCAAACTACAGATTGAACCGCGGAAGGCTTGTCTACCATAACAATACGAGTAGCAGCTGCGCGAGATGTTTTCGCATACTCGTGCGTAGGAACCTCAGCAGCTTTCCACTTCTTCAACGCTTTATTGAGTTTCTTCTTGGCATCCTTGACCGTTATATCTCCGATCACCACCATGTAGGCGATGTTTGGACGGAAGTAAGTATCAAAATATGCTTTGCAGTCGTCGATGCTGATAGCCTCAACGGTTGCTTCAGTCATCACCTCTCCATAAGGGTGCTCAAGGCCATAAAGGGCTGCACCGCGCAGGTTACCTGAGATGGCATCTGGATCATCGGCGTTGGCCTTTAAACCAGAAATCATTTGGCTTTTTAGTTTGTCAAATTCTTCCTCTGGGAAGCTTGGATTCAACAATACATCAGAAAGAATGTCAATCAGTTGGTCAGTGTATTTACTCAGTCCACCTACGCGGATGGAATTGGAACCCGTACCGAAATTGGCACCCATAAAATCTACTTCTTCATCCAAAGCAGATTTCGTGCGATTTGCCGTTCCCGCACCGATGAGATCACCGGCGATGCTTACATAACCTGCTTTTGCACCTTCTACGATCGGATCGCGGTCCAAAATTAGGGACATGGTGATGCGCGGGAGTTTGTGGTCCTCCACGACGAAGACCTTGAGGCCATTTTTCAATTCAAAACTTTCGTACGAACCTATTTCCGGAGTACGTGCAGGACCTGGTGTAGGTGCTGTAGATCGGTCGATGGTTACCTGAGCACTTAAGCTTAGGGTAACTAAGGCTATAAATAAGGTATAGATATACTTTTTCATGGCTCGGGATTATTCAGCTGCCGCTGTTGGTTCTTCACTCTTGGGCAAATAGCGCAATACAACGCGGTTGTCTTTGACCAAATATTTCTGTGCCACACGCTGGATGTCCTCGCGAGTTACCGCGCGGTAACGCTCGAGCTCGGTGTTGATCAGGTTGGCATCACCATAGTATGTATGATAATCCGCCAAGCTCTCTGCAATACCAGCCATAGTGGAGTTGCTCTGTACGAACCTGCTCTCCATTTGATTCTGGATCTTTTGGAATTCACGTTCTGAGATAAGCTCGTTCTGCAAGTTGGCAATCTCTTCTTCCAAAGCAGGAACCATATCGTCAATGGTTTTTCCGGCATTGGCCAATGAGAAGGTAATGAAGGCACCGCCTTGTTCTAGCGAGAATGGGAATGAGAATACCTGAAGTGCCGTTTGATCTTGATCGACCAAACGCTTGTACATGCGTGAGGAAGGTCCACCGCTCAAAACCGTTGAGGCCATCTGAAGTGCATAGGCATCATCAGAGGTTTGTGGAGGCATGCGGTAACCCATCATTACGGCAGGTAGTTGAATATTGTCGTAGATAGTCGCCGTTTTCTCTCCTCCCAAGGCTGGTTCAATGACCGTGGGCTGCTCAACTGGTGTTCCAGCAGGAATATCACCAAAGTACGCTTCAATCAATGCTTTGGTTTTCTCTACATCGATATCACCAGCAATACTCAAGGTAGCGTTGTTTGGGATGTAGAATTTTTTGTAGAAGGCCATGAACTCGTCCAATTGGGCTGCATTCAAATGATCCATAGATCCGATAGGAACCCAGTTATAAGGATGCTCCGTATACAAGCGCTTCATCATGTTCTCCAACCATGATCCATAAGGCTGGTTGTCCACGCGCTGACGCTTCTCTTCTTTCACCACCTCGCGCTGAGTTTCCACTCCAACGGTTTGGATATTCGCATGCAACATGCGCTCACTCTCCAACCAAAGGCCTAATTCCATTTGGTTCGACGGCAACAATTCAAAGTAGAAGGTGCGGTCTTGGGAGGTGTTCGCATTCAATGCTCCGCCCGCATTGGTCACGTAGCTGTCAAATTCGCCGCGACCAATGTTCTCACTTCCTTCAAAGAGTAGGTGCTCGAAGAAGTGCGCGAAACCCGTGCGTTCTGGATTTTCATTTTTAGAGCCAACGTGATAGAGTACGGTTACGGCCGCAATAGGCGTGCTGTGGTCTTCGTGTAGAATGACGTGCAACCCATTGTCCAAATCGTATTCTTCAAAGGCAATGTTGTTTTGAGACCAAGCGCTTAGTGTCGATAACAGCAACCCGGTCAATACCATCTTTTTCATGAAGTATTTGTTAAGGTTGCTCAAATATAAGGGCCAATTCAAGGCCGCCCTCACCCCCAGCAAGGATATTCTTTCAAACTCATTTATTTTAACACTTTGTTTATCACAAGTTTGTTCTATATTTGCAGCCCTTAAAAACAAGTATAATGTACGCAATTGTAGAGATAGCAGGGCTTCAATACAAAGTTGAGAAAGACCAACGCTTGTACGTAAACCGCTTGAACGTTGCAGAAGGCAAGAAGGTTAAGTTTGACCGTGTCCTTTTGATCGAAGAGAAAGGTGATGTAAAGGTTGGCGCCCCGGTTATAGACGGTGCCGTAGTAGAGGCAACTGTCAATGGCGAAGTGAAAGGCGATAAAGTTCTTGTATTCAAGAAGAAGCGTCGCAAAGGTTACCAGAAATTGAATGGTCACCGTCAAATGTTCACTTCTATTACTATTAACAAAATCACTGCGAAGGCTCCAGCTAAGAAGGCTGCAGCTAAGGCAACTGAAGACGCGGAAGCAGCTCCTAAGAAGGCAGCGGCTAAGAAGCCTGCAGCTAAAAAGGCAACTACTGCCAAGAAGCCTGCAGCTAAAAAGCCTGCAACTAAGAAGCCTGCAACCAAGAAAGCAGCTCCTAAAAAAGCAGAAAAATAATATAGATTATGGCTCACAAGAAAGGTGTCGGTAGTTCGAAAAACGGACGCGAATCAGCAAGT
>CAJXTR010000043.1 GCA_913060465.1 uncultured Cryomorphaceae bacterium
TGCATTCAGGCAAATCCCTCCCATGCTGCGCATGGCCGGGCTTTTTTGTTCTCACTCTTCACTCAAGCAAGCTTGGCTCGAGTGAGAACAAAAAATCCCGATCAGTTGCCTGATCGGGATTTGTCTGTGCGGATGAAAGGACTCGAACCTTCACGCGATAAAGCACTAGTGCCTAAAACTAGCGTGTCTACCAATTTCACCACATCCGCATGAATTGGACGGCAAATATAGAGAGAAAATTAGTTTGACAATAAAAAAGAATCGGCCCGAGTAAAAATTAACTTTGTAGAAAATCATTTGCCCCATGGCGACATTTAATCCAGACGACATTTCGACCAAAGAACGCCACATGAAATTACTAGGCGCTATCGGGCCTCGCCCCATTGCCTTGGTAAGTACCGTGGATGAGTTTGGGAACAATAATTTGAGTCCTTATAGCTTCTTCAATATTTTCTCTTCGAACCCTCCGGTGGTCATTTTTTCGCCGGCAAGAAGGGTTAGAGACAATACGACGAAGGATACATTACACAACTGTATGACTCAAAAGGAGTGTGTGGTGAACGTGGTGAGCTATGATGTGGCGCAGCAGGTTAATTTAAGTTCTGCGGAGTACGATTCGTCGGTGGACGAGTTTGTTAAGAGCGGACTTACGCCAATTGACTCTGAGGTTGTTCAAGCGAAGCGCGTAAAGGAAAGTCCGGTGAGTTTGGAATGTGAGGTGCGCGATATCTTCCATCTTGGCGAAGAAGGCGGCGCAGGAAATTTAGTCATGTGTTTAATCAAACGTATTCACATCGCGGACCGAGTATTGGCGGACGACGGAGGCATCGACCAAAACGAGATTGACCTCGTGGGACGAATGGGACGTCATTGGTGGGTGCGTGCAGCCGGTGATGCGTTGTTTAAACTGAGCCCGCCGTCCTTAGGTATTGGCGTTGATCAAATACCCGAGGTCGTTCGCAGGTCGACCATCTTGACGGGAAACAACCTTGGCCAGCTAGGAGCGGTGGTTACTTTGCCGTCTGAAGAAGAGATTGAGGCGATGAAAAATGACTTTGATGTGCGCCGTATATTGCAAAACTTTGCGGACGGCATTGAGCTGCGCGAGCAGTTGCACGAGATGGCAAAAGAACTACTAGACAACGGCCAGGTGCATGAAGCCTGGAAAGTATTATTAATAGATAAATCGGCCCGCTAAGAGGGTAAATCCATGCAAATAGAAGCCAGAATCCAAAAGATTATGGACGAACAGGTCATTTCCGACCGATTCAGAAAACGCGAGTTTGTTGTTCAAACCAAAGAGCAGTATCCACAGACCCTTTGTTTTGAGTTCACGCAAGACAAAACATCAATCTTGAACAACTTCCAAGTAGGTCAAGAAGTAAACGTAGAGTTCAACATCCGCGGACGCGAATGGACCCCACCACAGGGAGGTGATACACGTTACTACACAACATTGCAGGCATGGAGAATGAATGCGGTACAAGCAGCAGGGCCAGGTCCTTCTGATTTGCCTCCACAAGGTCAGCCGTTCCAAGCACCATCGGGAGCAGCTGATGTTCTAGACGACGACTTGCCGTTCTAAGTACAAGCAATGAATTCAGTCAATAGCCCTTTATATTTCATTGGCCAAGGGGATTGGGAAGTACCAAACCCCCATGATGCTGCGAATGAAGAAGGGCTTATTGCGCTTTCTTGGGAGCTCTACCCAGAAATGTACGAGCGCCTATATCCCTTTGGAATATTCCCTTGGTTCGATCAAGACGGGGTGGTCTTTTGGTTCTCCCCGCCCGTTCGTAGCATTACGATGACGGACCAAGTGGTTATTGCCAAAAGTATGCGCCCATACATCAATCAAAAGAAATGGCGCTTCAGCGTGAATACCGCTTTCGAGCAGGTATTAGAGAAGTGTAGTTCCATGCCGCGACCGGGTCAGGCGGGAACTTGGATTTCAGACATGTTCTTGGAAAACTTTGCCGCTATGCACCACCAAGGGCGTGCCCACAGTTTTGAAGTGTGGCAAGGTGATGACCTCGTTGGGGGAACCTTCGGCGTAATGACCGGCGGAATCTTTGTTGGTGAGAGCATGTTCCACACGGAAAAAAATGCCTCGAAATATGCCTATATCGGCATGTGTCAATACTTGAATTCTTTGGGCGTAGCGTTCATAGATAATCAACTACCAACCGATCATCTTGATAGCCTAGGTGCAATCAATGTGGAACGCGAGTATTTCTTGGATATGATGAACTTTCACGCACCCGCCGGTTCAGAAAACATCTGTGTTCCGGAAGTTCAAGACTTCACGCTAATGCGTTAGTCGTCGCTGCGCAAAGCTGCGCTAAGACTATTCAAACTCAAAACACTTAAAGCGATTAATGCTCCAGGTATTAGGCTGAGGTATGCCTTGCCTGTCATCAGATAGGGGTAGTAATCCCGAATCATGCTGCCCCATGATGGCGTTGGCGGTTGGGCTCCAATTCCTAAAAAGCTCAAACCACTCTCTATCAATAAGGCGCTAGCAAAGTTGGTTGTACAAATGACCAGCAGCGGCCCCCAAGTGTTGGGAAGTATTTCTTTGAAAATTATATGTGCGGTGCCAAAGCCAAGAACCTTGGACGCTTCGACGTATTCCTTTTGTTTCTCAGCAAAGAATTGGCCCCGAACAACGCGGGCGACTTCGACCCACATGGTAAGGCCAACGGCAATGAATACCTGAGTGAGTCCCTTGCCTAAAACGAAGGTCAGCGCGATGACGAGCAGGAGGGTTGGAATAGACCAAAGCACGGACATGAGCCAAGTGAGGATTTGATCTAATCGGCCACCAAAATACCCGGCCGCAGCACCAATGGGAATACCGATCAGTAGACTGATACCTACAGCGATGATTCCTACGGAGAGGGAGATACGGCTTCCTAAAACGACTCGGGAAAAATGATCGCGCCCGAACTTATCCGTGCCAAACCAGTGCGTGCCCATTTCAGAGACACTGCCAGGTCCTTGCATGGCTCGACTTAAATTCATGTCGTTGGCCATAGGGCTCTGATCCAATACGATTACCGGCCCTAATGCAGCGCAAAAAACTAAAAGCACCAAGAACCAAAGTCCAGGGTGCTTTTGAAGGTGTTTTATGTTATTTGACCAAATCATTAACCACTTTGACGCCTTCGCGCAAAATCAAATCACGGGAGAGGTTCTTGTACCACTTTTGGTAAATATCTGCCTGCGCCGAATCTGATTCAAACATTGCTAGGTGATCCGGCAATGGTACAATCCCTAGGCTATCAGGGGCTTTGTTTATGTTCTTAAAGGCCTCACTGGCATCCGAGATGGAGTCTTGGAAGGCTACATAAGTTTCATATTTCAAGGGGATGCGCTTGTCTTTGTCGCCTTCCGCAATCCATTGTGCATAGTCCTTAAAGGCATCATAGGTGGATTCTGTTTCAAGGCGCTTCGCAGCATTTTTCTTAGCACGTTCGAACGGTTTATTCCATTCTTTATGCACAGCGTAGGTTGCTTTTTCTACAAAATCAACGGCCAAGGCATTGTCGTATTCTTTTTCACCTATTTCAATCAGGTCGTATGCCCCGGGGAGTGAAATATCTGGAATTACCCCTTGGAGCTGGGTAGTGCCGCCATTGATGCGATAGAATTTCTCCGTTGTGATTTTGATAGCACCTAGCGGTTTAATGGCATTCATGTTACTGCCGACTGCGCGATCGAAGTCAAACATATTTTGAACCGTTCCTTTTCCGAAAGTGGATTTCGATGGACCTATGATCAAGGCGCGACCGCGATCTTGGAGCGCCGCACTAACAATCTCCGATGCAGAGGCGCTGTATTCATTCACTAAAATCACAAGGGGGCCGTCCCAGTAGATTTTATTGCCGCGGTTACTTTTTGGACGCGTTCCGCTTTGGAAGTTTTTTACTTGGACCATTGGTCCTTTATCGGTGAACAAACCTGCGATTTCTATGGCTGCTTGAAGTGAGCCTCCGCCATTGCTGCGAAGGTCGAAGACTATACCATCAACACCCTCTGCTTTCAGCTTCTCAATTTCAGCTTTAATATCGTCGGCCGCATTTCTGTTGGTGCTTTTGTAGAAGTCAACGTAGAATTTAGGCAGGCGGATGTAACCCGTTTTCGTGCCTATATTTCCTTTGGTTTCTGCGCTCTTACGATCGTAGATGCCGCCATCTAATACGACGCTACGAGCGAAGGTGCTTTCGAGTTCTACCACATCGCGAATGATAGGAATGATCATGCGTGAGCCGTCTTTCTTCTTTACCGTAAGGCGCACTTCTGTGCCTTTCTTGCCACGAATGAGTTTAATGCCTTCGCTAATCTTGTAGCCGACAACGTCTACCGGTTCTTCGTCTCCTTGTGCGACAGCAATGATTTTATCTCCGGCCTCGAGGTCGCCTTGACGCCAACAGGCAGAACCCGCAATGATGCGCTCGATGGTGATGTAGTCGCCCTCTTTTTTAAGCTGTGCACCAATTCCCTCGAATTGACCAGTCATGCTCATTTCGAAGTCTTCATTTTGTTGTGGTGCGAGGTAGTTCGTATGTGGGTCGAATACTTCACAGTACGCATTCATGTACATGCCGAACCACTCTAGACGTGTTACATCCATAAGATCGGAGTACCATTCGTCTTGCAACTCTAATTCTTTCTCGCGCGCTTCTTTCTCAAAATCTTCGAACGATTTCACCTCTTCAACATCGCCGTTTTCAATGTCCTCATCTTGGGCTTGTTCTTTCTCGTGGATGCGGTTGATGATGCGCCATTTTAGGTGCAATCGCCAATAATCTACCAATGTGGCTTCGTCCGGTGCAAAAGTCTTGTTCTCCGCGTCGGTCCAAGTATATTCAGTTTTGTTGTAGTCGAAGGGTTGGCTCAGGAGCTGCGTATAGATGCTTTTTGAGCGTTCGATGCCTGAAGTGATGAGCGCGTAGCTGAGCTCAAAAAAGGCGGTGTTATTTTGATTTAACGCTTCGTCGAGCTGAAGTTTGAATGGGGCCAATTGGTCCAATTCCTCTTGCGTTAAAAACAGCTTGTTGTAATCCAATGATTCCAAGTAATTCTTGTATACCTGGGCACTTAGTTCATTATCCACCGCTTTCGGCTGTAAATGAACATTGGTCAAAGCATCGCGGACTAAGGAGAAAATTACTTGTTCTTTCTCTTCCTGCGGCCCGAATAATTTAAAGCTGAATACGAGCAGAGTCCCCACGAGAATGGGGATGAGGTACTTGAGATTTTTACGCTGCATAAGTCGTTCTAACATAGGAATTGGCAAGGTACAATCTTTGCCAAAAGAACCCGCATTTCGATACGTTAAAGCAATCCCAATAAAAGGCAAAATGTTGCTTACCTTTGCAGCCCCTTTTGAGGGGGTTTTGCAAAATTTAATTGTACACAGATGAACATTAGCAAGAAAGAAGTAGATGCACTGAACCTTTTGGTGACTCTAGAAATTACACCGGAGGACTACCAACAAAAGGTAGATAACGTGTTGCAGAATTACCGCAAGCGCGCCAACATCCCAGGATTCCGTCCAGGAAAGGTGCCAATGGGTTTAATTAAGAAGCAGTACGGAAAATCGGTCCTCATTGACGAGATCAATAAGATTTTGCAAGACGGTATTTACGACTACATCTCTAAAGAGAAGTTGAACATTCTTGGCAACCCACTACCGGTTGAGCAAGAGAGCATTGACTTTGATACCCCTGGAACTTACGAATTCCAGTTTGAGATCGGCCTGAGCCCAGAGTTCGAGGTGAGCATCACTAAAAAGAACAAAGTCAAAGGTGTAAAGGTTGCAGCTGATAAAAAGGTTTTGGATACCTACATGGAGGATATTCGTTCACGTTACGGAAAGATGGTTACTCCAGAGAGCCCAGAAGCGGAAGATATGTTCCACGGGTCTATTACCGAGGTTGATAAAGACGGAAATGCAGTTGCAGAAGGAATTGTGAAAGAAGACGCTCAATTCATGGGCAGCAACCTAAAAACGAAAAAAGCACAAGGTGAACTTTGCAAGCTTGGCATGGGCAATACCATGACCCTAGAGGCAGCAAAGTCATTTGCTAAAGAATACAATGTTGCTGGATTGTTGGGTGCAACTGATGCACAACTAGAAGCATCGACAGGATTGTTCGAGTTCAAGTTGACCAACGTGACTCGTATGGAGCCTGCAGAGTTGAACCAAGAGTTCTTCGATAAGGTTTACGGTGAAGGTGCAGTGACTTCTGAAAAAGAGATGCGTGAGCGCATGAAGGAAGAGGCTGAAAACATGTACACCAATGAAGCTGACCAGTACTTCATGAACAACGTAGCGGAGTACTTGCTTGACAAGACGAAGTTTGATTTGCCAGTTGCATTCTTGAAAAAATGGATGCAGACCTCTGGTGAGAAGCCATTGACTGCTGAGGAAGTTGAAGCGGATTGGGAAAAAACTGAAAAAGGTTTGCGTTACCAATTGATCGAGAACAAAGTCATCCAAATGGGTGAAATCAGTGTAAGCCAAGAAGAATTGGTTGACCACACTGTAGGTCTTGTTAAAGCTCAGTTCCAGCAATACGGTCAACAAGTAATGGACGATGAAATGCTGAAAGGCATTGCTGAAAACGCGTTGAAGAACGAAGAGGAAGCACGTCGTTTGAACGACCAAGTATACAACGCTAAGTTGTTGAGCTACTACAAAGAAAACTTTAAGGTTGAGGAGAAGGAAGTTACCTATGATGAATTCATTAAATTGGTAACGGCAAAAGCCTAATACAATCGACTAATCTTAAAAAAGCATTCGAATGGATTTCGGTAAAGAATTCAAGAAATACGCGACCAAGCACGTAGGTATTCAAAGCATGTACGTAGATCAATACGTAGATGCATCGTTGACGCCATACATTATTGAAGAACGTCAAATGAACGTGGCCCAGATGGACGTGTTCTCACGTTTGATGATGGACCGCATCATTTTCTTGGGTACGGGAATCAATGACCAAGTAGCCAACATTGTGCAAGCACAGTTGCTCTTCTTGGAAAGTGCGGATGCAAAAAAAGACATCCAGATCTACATTAATTCTCCGGGCGGTTCTGTGTACGCCGGTTTGGGGATTTATGATACGATGCAAGTGGTGAATCCTGATGTTGCTACCATCTGTACAGGTATGGCAGCTTCTATGGGTGCTGTTTTGATGTGTGCTGGGACTGCAGGCAAACGCTCTGCACTTAAGCACAGCCGAGTGATGATTCACCAGCCTATGGGTGGTGCACAAGGTCAAGCATCTGATATGGAAATCACCTTGCAAGAGATCTTGAAGTTGAAGAAAGAACTCTATAGCATTATCGCGCACCACAGCGGTCAAGATTTTGACAAAGTGGAGGCCGATAGCGACCGCGATTACTGGATGACGGCTGAAGAAGCCAAAGCATACGGTATGGTAGATGAAATCTTGCTAGGTAAGAATCAAGCGAAATAATGAGCGAGGATAATTCCGTAATTCACTGTTCATTCTGCGGAAGAAGCAAGGATGAAGTAGAAATGATGATCGCCGGTATGGATTCACACATTTGTGATAAATGTGTGGACCAAGCAGGTGGCATCCTGCATGCGGAATTAGGCGAGCGTCCACAGTCTAATCCTTTGGAAGTGGCAGGCAAGCCAGAGTTTAATTACACTCCTGCACAAATCAAGGCGCACCTTGACGAATACATTATTGGCCAAGAAAGTGCTAAGCGTACCTTGAGCGTTGCGGTTTATAATCACTACAAGCGCATAGGTACTGTTCCGGTAAAGGATGCGCCGGAGATTGATAAGAGCAACATCGTACTGGTAGGAAATACCGGAACGGGTAAGACCTTGTTGGCGCGCACCATCGCGAAGATGCTCAATGTACCTTTCACTATCGTGGATGCCACTGTTCTAACCGAAGCTGGTTATGTAGGCGAGGATGTGGAAAGCATCTTGACACGATTGCTTCAGGCGGCAGATTATGATCTGACTAAGGCTGAGGTAGGAATTGTGTTTATTGACGAAATCGACAAGATTGCACGTAAGGGCGATAACCCATCAATCACACGTGATGTTAGTGGGGAAGGTGTTCAACAAGGACTCTTGAAGTTGCTCGAAGGTTCGAAAGTGAATGTGCCGCCGAAAGGTGGACGCAAGCACCCGGATCAGAAATACATTGAGGTAGATACCAAAAACATTCTCTTTATCGCCGGTGGTGCTTTTGTTGGGATAGAAAAGAAAATCAGTGGTCGTCTAAACTCGTCCACCCTCGGTTATTCCAAGGAAGTTCGCGACCACATTGAAGATGAAGACCTATTGAGTTACATCACACCGTCTGACCTAAAGTCATTCGGCTTGATTCCTGAGCTTATCGGTCGTATGCCTATCGTGACTTTTATGTCGCCGCTAGACCGCGCTGCTCTAAAAGCCATTTTGACTTTGCCAAAGAACGCACTGATCAAGCAGTACCAGCACCTGTTCCACATGGATGGTATTGCATTGAACTTTGAGTCTGATGTGTACGACTACATCGTTGATGTTGCGTTGGAATACAAGCTTGGTGCACGTGGTTTGCGCAGCGTTTGTGAAGCCATTTTGAACGATCATATGTTCGATGCACCTGGTGCAGAGCATAAGGAGTTAGAAATCACACTCGACTATGCAAAGTCCCAGATTGAACGCAGCTCGCTGCGAAAATTAAAGAAGGTAGTTTAACGAAAAAGGCGCCCAGCGGGCGCCTTTTTTGTTTCATCAATTCTGGATGCGATTAACGCATGGTGGTGTACACGTTCTGTACATCATCATCTTCTTCGAGTTTTTCAATGAGTTTCTCCAAATCTTTGGTTTGTTCCTCGCCGATCTCTTTAGTGGTGGTCGGAATGTATTCAAAACCTGATTCGATGATTTCGTGGCCCAATTCTTCGAGTCCTTTGGTGATGTTGCCGTAATCGGCAAATTGGCCGTAAACCATAATCACATCCGTTTCCACGCCGTCTTTTTCTTCGGTATCCTTAAACACGTCTTCTGCGCCGTGGTCAATCATTTCAAACTCGAGCTCTTCAACATCAAGGTCTCCAGCGGCGATTTTCACATGACACTTGTGCTCAAACATGAACTCTACTGAGCCTGAGGTCCCCAAAGAGCCGTCGCACTTATTAAAGTAGGATCGCACATTGGCTACGGTGCGTGTATTGTTGTCGGTTGCTGTCTCCACCAAAACAGCAATCCCGTGAGGTCCATATCCTTCGTAAATGATGGTTTTGTAGTCACTTTGATCTTTGGACATCGCCTTTTTGATGGCGCGTTCTACGTTGTCCTTTGGCATGTTTGCCGCCTTTGCGTTTTGCAAAAGCATGCGTAGGCGGTAGTTCGAATCTGGATTATCTCCGCCCTCTTTAACTGCCATGATGATATCCTTGCTGATTCGGGAGAAGGTCTTCGCCATGCCCGCCCAGCGTTTGAACTTGCGTTCTTTTCTAAATTCAAATGCGCGTCCCATAGTGATGGTGTGATTTGGGTGTGATTGATTTTTAAGAGTGTAAAAGTAGCAATTCGCTATGAGCTTTTACCCTTGGATTTCTTTTTCAAACGGGCCAATTGTTCTTTCTCCCATTTCGCAATTTCCGATTTGCGACCAATGGTCTTTGTGATCAGGTCCTTCTCTAAATCCCAGCCTCGTGCCGGGCTATACTCGCGGCCATAAAAAATGATTTGCAAATGAAGCTTATTCCAAAGTTCTCGAGGGAACAGGCGCTTCGCATCACGCTCGGTCTGTTCGACGCTTTTACCGTTAGTAAACCCCCAGCGGTACATTAATCGGTGAATATGTGTGTCCACCGGAAAGGCGGGTACGCCAAAGGCTTGACTCATGACAACACTAGCGGTTTTGTGTCCCACGCTGGGCATAGCTTCTAAAGCCTCAAAACTTGCAGGAACCTTCCCATCATACTTTTCCACAATGGTGTTACTAAAAGCGTGAATGCCCTTGCTTTTCATTGGAACTAAGCCGCAGGGCCTGATGATGGCTGCGATCTCTTCCACCGTAAGCTTTGCCATGTCGTAGGGATTATCTGCAACCGCAAAGAGTTTAGGCGTAATCTGATTGACGCGTTCGTCGGTACACTGTGCACTTAAAACTACCGCAACAAGCAAGGTGAATGGATCTTTGTGGTCCAAAGGCACGGGAGTTTCAGGATAAAGTCGCTCCAAGGTCTGAAGGGTGAAGTCTATTTTCTCGGCTTTTGTCATGGGTGTGGAAAACTAAAAATTGCAAACAACCACTTGTTCGCAGGAAACAAAGCTAACTTCGGCGTGTTGAGAAATAAAACTTATTGACCATGGCTTTAGAAATTGGCAGCACTGCACCGGCTTTTTCAGGTGTAAATCAACACGGAGATACCATCTCTTCAGAACAGTTTAGAGGTAAGAAAATCATCCTATTCTTCTACCCAAAAGCATCCACTCCAGGATGTACTGTAGAGGCTTGTGATTTTAGAGATCACTACACTGATCTCGTAGCAAAAGGATTTGAGGTGATAGGCGTGAGCGCAGACTCAGTGAAGCGTCAGCTAAATTTTGCGACCAAGCAAGAATTGAATTATAATCTCATCGCTGATGAGGAAAAGAGCATCATTGAGGCGTATGAAGCATGGGGTCCAAAGAAGTTTATGGGCCGAGAATTTGATGGTATTCTTCGTCATACTTATGTCATTGATGAAGAAGGAAAAATCGAACACTTTATTGGAAAAGTGAAGACGAAAGAAGCGGTTGACCAAGTACTCGCGCTCTATTAATTTTCAACTTTTCAGCATAAATTATTAGAAAGGGCTTGGCCAATTCGAAGGAAGTCCTACATTTGTATAATTCTAATATTTTTAGCATTCTAAGATTATGAGCGCAGACAAAGACGCCAAACTGAAGGCACTCAAACTTACCATGGACCGTATGGACAAAGCCTACGGCAAGGGAACAGTAATGAAAATGGGGGATGCCCCAGTAGTAGAAGTTGACTCCATTCCTACGGGATCGTTGACTTTAGATATTGCCTTGGGCGTAGGTGGCTACCCTACAGGTCGTGTCATTGAAATATACGGACCAGAGAGTTCGGGTAAAACCACTTTGACCTTGCATGCTATTGCTGAATGTCAACGCCGTGGTGGTATCGCAGCTTTTGTTGATGCGGAGCACGCCTTTGATCGTTTCTATGCTGAAAAATTAGGAGTGAACACGGATGAGTTAATCATCTCTCAACCGGATAATGGTGAGCAGGCACTTGAAATCGCGGATAATCTTGTGCGTTCTGGGGCAGTTGATATTTTGATTATTGATTCTGTTGCGGCATTGACACCTAAGGCGGAGATTGAGGGTGAAATGGGCGATGCTCGCGTGGGGCTTCAGGCACGTCTGATGTCTCAGGCTTTGCGTAAGCTAACGGGTACGATCAGTAAAACGAACTGTACGTGTATTTTCATCAACCAGCTTCGTGAGAAGATTGGTGTTATGTTTGGAAATCCAGAAACCACTACGGGTGGTAATGCCTTGAAATTCTATAGCTCGGTTCGTCTAGACATTCGTCGTTCTACTCAAATCAAGGACGGTGACCAAGTAATGGGGAACCGCACACGTGTGAAGGTGGTTAAAAACAAAGTAGCCCCTCCATTCCGTACCGCTGAGTTCGACATTATGTATGGCCAGGGGATTTCTAAGGCAGGTGAAATCATAGATCTTGGTGTTGAACACGATATCTTAACAAAGAGTGGTTCATGGTTTAGTTATGGTGAAACGCGTCTCGGACAAGGCCGCGATACTGTTAAACAACTCTTCATTGACAACCCTGAAATGGCAGAAGAAGTTGAAGCAAAGATTAAGAATGCCATAGCTGCAGCTACAGCATAATCAACAAGATGTATACTTAGTTTGCATAAGGCGCTGTTAATCAGCGCCTTTTTGTTTATAAGTAGTTGATAAAACTTTAGGTTTTCGTAACACAAAAGGTGTTAAAGCGTTGTTAAGAGGTTATATTTTTACAACTGAATAACCATTTCACAAACAAAACATGAAAAAGGCTTTACTAATTGCTGGTGCATTGTTCGCTTCTGTGAACATTTATGCACAAGACGCTTCTGCTTCGGCAGATTCCTTGTTCAACATGTTGGACGAGATCACAGTGACGTCAGATGTGATTGATATTGCAAAGGTTCGCGAGACTCCTGTAGCAGTATCTACTATTTCACCATCTGATATTTCTTTGAAAGTGGGAAACATGGAATTCCCAGAGATTATGAACAACACTCCTGGTGTTTACGCAACTAAACAAGGTGGTGGTTACGGTGATTCACGTATCTCTCTACGTGGTTTTGATCAGAGAAACACTTCTTTCTTGATCAACGGTCAGCCAGTAAACGACATGGAGAACGGTTGGGTATACTGGTCGAACTGGCAAGGTTTGACTGATGTTGCCTCTGGTATCCAGATCCAGCGTGGTCTTGGTGCTTCTCGTTTGGCAGTGCCTTCTGTGGGTGGTACAGTAAGTATCTTCACAAAAGTTGCTGAAAACAAAGAAGGCGGTACAGTTACAGCTGGTGTAGGTAACGACGGTTACATCAAAACAGGTGTTTCTTACAACACTGGACGTAACGACAAAGGATGGGCTTCTTCATTCTTGTTGAGCCGTTGGATGGGTAACGGTTACGTTTACAACACTCAAGGTGAGGGTTACACTTACTTCGCGGCTATCGCTTACGATCCTAAAGGTTCTAACCACAGCTTGAACTTCTCATTCTTGGGAGCAGGGCAGTGGCACCATCAGCGTGATGCTTGGGTAAGCTTGCGTGACTTTGACTACTTTGGTCAAGGTGGTGAATTAAACGACGGTGTTATGGATCCACGTTGGAACTCTAATGGTGGTATGAGAACTATCGACGGCGAGAAGCAAGAATTCTCTATGCGTCGTAACTTCTACAACAAGCCATTGGCAACTTTGAACTGGGATTGGGACATCAACTCTGATCTTAAACTTGCGACATCTGTATACGGTTCTGCCGGTCGCGGTGGTGGTACAGGTCCTCGTGG
>CAJXTR010000044.1 GCA_913060465.1 uncultured Cryomorphaceae bacterium
GAATTCAAGGACAAATGGGTCATTTTATTAGCCTTGACCTCAAATCAAGGGGCCTTTGACTTCCAGTTTATTGAAGATGCCAATGGTGTGGCACTTTTTGAGAATGTAGTACGCAAGGCTCAGGAATGGGCAACTCCAGACCAACTAATGTTTGTTTTAGGTGCTACCAAAACAGAATATCTAGAACAAGTTCGTGCAGCGGCACCACATTCGTTCTTTTTGGTTCCGGGTGTGGGCGCCCAAGGCGGATCGCTCAAAGACGTGCTTGAAAAAGCGACCAACGAGGATTACGGCGTGCTTGTGAATAGCACAAGAGGAATCATTTATCAAAGTGCTGGTGAGGATTTTGCAGAGGCGGCAGGCCGCGCTGCACTTGAGTTACAGCAAGAAATGGAAGCCCTATTGTTCTAGTGTGCGCTGAGTCACACTCGGTTGAATTTAGTTTCTCGACCTTTGAGGAACTAAATCGGACAGTATGGACATTATAGGTTACGTTGCATCAGTTTTTATCGGAATTTCACTTGGGCTTATCGGTGGTGGAGGAAGTATTCTCACCGTGCCTGTACTCGTATATCTCTTCGGTATTTCAGCTGAGCTAAGCACTGCATACTCTTTATTCATTGTAGGTACTACAGCTTTAGTTGGTGGTATTCGCAATGCGACACTGGGTAATGTGAATTACAAAACGGCAGTGGTTTTTACCATTCCCGCCTTTATTGCGGTTTATGCCACACGTGCCTTCTTGGTACCGGCAATTCCTAATGAAATCATGACTATTGGCAGCTTTGTGCTTACCAAGGACATTGCCATCATGGTATTCTTTGCGTTGGTGATGTTGGCGGCATCAGTTAGTATGATTCGCAATAAGCGCAAGGATGGGGAAGAAGAAGCTGCTGAGGTTGAACCACAGTTTAATGTTCCAGCTATTATAGCAGAGGGTGCTGTCGTTGGTGTTTTAACGGGTATCGTTGGTGCAGGCGGTGGATTCTTGATCATTCCTGCATTGGTGTTGTTTGCCAAAATCCCGATGAAGAAGGCGGTTGGAACATCATTGCTGATTATCGCTGCGAAAAGCTTGATAGGCTTTATTGGGGATGTGCAACGCCCTGATTTAGAAATTGATTGGACCTTACTTTTATCAGTTACCGCAATCGCCGTAGTTGGTATCTTTATAGGGATTTACCTGTCCAAGTTTATTGACGGTAAGAAATTGAAAAAAGGATTTGGATGGTTTGTATTGCTCATGGCAGTATACATCATTGCAAAGCAATTATAATAACAGAGAGAAAGAACATAAAATTCCAGAATCATGACAGTAGAACAGATTTACACAGGATGTTTGGCACAAGGTGCTTACTACATCGCTTCGAATGGAGAAGCTGTAATTGTTGACCCACTTCGTGAAGTAGGTCCATACATTGATCGCGCAGAAAAGGATGGCGTGAAGATTAAATACATCCTTGAGACTCATTTCCACGCGGATTTCGTTTCTGGTCACCTTGACCTTGCAGCGAAAACGGGTGCAACCATCGTATATGGTCCTACGGCAAATTGTGCTTTTGATTGTCACGTAGCCACAGATGGTGAAGTGCTTAAGGTAGGTGATGTAGAGATTCACGTATTGCACACTCCAGGTCACACTATGGAGAGTACAACCTTTTTGTTGAAAGACGAGAGTGGCAAAGACCACGCGATTTTCTCGGGGGATACTCTTTTCCTAGGTGATGTGGGTCGTCCAGATTTGGCACAAAAAGCGGCATCGATGACTCAAGAAGAATTGGCAGCAACATTGTACAATTCTTTGCGCACTAAAATCATGACATTGGCTGATGATGTAATCGTTTACCCAGGTCACGGTGCGGGTTCTTCATGTGGTAAAAACATGAGTAAAGAAACGGTAGGTACAATCGGCGAACAAAAAGCAACTAACTATGCGCTACGTGCGGATATGGCCGTTGAAGAATTCGTTGCTGAGGTGACAGACGGATTGACAACGCCGCCTGCGTACTTCCCTGAAAACGTTCGCATGAATAAGACGGGTTACGAAAGTTTAGAAAAAGTGATGGAAAAAGGACTCCGTCCGTTATCTCCAGATGCTTTTGAGGCTGCAGCTAATGAAACAGATGCATTGGTTATTGATACACGTCATCAAGGAACCTTCATTAACGGTTTCGTGCCACAATCTATTTTCATCGGTATCGATGGTAGTTTCGCTATGTGGGTAGGCGCGTTGATTTTAGACATCAACCAACCTATTCTTATCATTGCTGAGCCAGGTCGCGAAGAAGAAGTGGTAACGCGTCTATCTCGTGTTGGTTACGACAATTCTATAGGTTATCTCGAAGGTGGCTTTGATGCTTGGAAAGCGGCAGGAAAAGATTTTGATACGTTGGATCAAGTAACTGCAGAAGAGCTAAAAGGAATTGAAGGCGCGACTGTTGTTGATGTTCGTAAAAAAGGCGAGTACTTAAGCGAGCACGTAGTAGATGCAATCAACGTGGAGTTGGACTACTTCAATGATCAAATGGCTTCTGTTCCTCAAGAAGGTACATTCTACGTGCACTGTGCCGGGGGTTACCGCTCAGTCATTGCAGCGTCTATCTTGAAAGCACGCGGATACCACAACATGGTTGATGTCGCTGGTGGTTTTAAGGCCATCAAAGAAGCAGGTTTGAATGTGACAGATTACGTTTGTCCATCAACACTATAATAATACCTGAACCCCAAAAAAGCTGTACCCGAAAGGGTATGGCTTTTTGTGCTTGAATGAATACCCTCCTAACCGCTGAGATTGTAACTCGTTTAACTTAACACTTTGATCATGGAATTGATTATGCAACCTTGGCCTTGGTACGTGAGTGGCGCTTTAATTGCGCTGATCATGTTTATCATGCTGTATTTTGGAAAAAGCTTCGGTTTTTCCAGTAATTTAAGAACACTCTGTACCATGTGTGGTGCGGATAAGTTTGCCCCATTCTTCCAATTTGATTGGCAAACACAGAGCTGGAACTTGATGTTCCTAATAGGTTCTGGTATCGGTGGTTACCTCGCGATGAACTTCCTTTCTCCGGAAGGCTACACCGTAGCTATTTCTGATGCAACCATCTCAGACTTGGCAGCGCTAGGTTTTGATTCACCAGAAGGCTTCGTTCCTGCAAGTCAATTTTCTTGGGAGGCCCTAAGCAACATTAACAACCTTTGGATTCTTATCGCTGGTGGTTTTATGGTTGGATTTGGTGCTCGTTACGCTGGTGGATGTACCAGTGGACACGCAATCTCAGGACTTTCTGATTTGCAGCCAGCATCTCTACTTGCTGTTGTAGGCTTTTTCATCGGAGGATTGGCCATGACACATTTCTTATTCCCATTAATCTACTAAGCCATGAAGAATCTTAAGTTTTTATTAGCCGGGATTTTCTTCGGCATTATCATGTTCAAGAGCGAAGCAGCCTCTTGGTACCGCATTCAGGAAATGTTCCGTTTCCAAGACTTCCACATGTACGGAATTATTGGCCTTGCAGTAGGTCTAGGGGTTCCTATGGTATGGTGGATTAAAAAGAAAGAAGTGAAGGACTTCACTGGTGCACCTATTGTATTCCAGCCTAAAGCTTGGAGCATTTGGCGTTACCTGATTGGAGGAACCATCTTTGGATTAGGCTGGGCGCTTAGCGGTGCTTGTCCGGGACCAATTGTAGTAAATATCGGTGCAGGTTACGGTGGGTACGTTGTCGTTTTGGCAAGTGCTGTTCTCGGAACCTTTGTATACGGTTTCTTGAGAGATAAACTTCCACACTAATTTTCAATGGAAATGGACTTCAATAAGCTTCCTGACGATAGAAAAATTCAGTTCGCCAACCTCATCGGTCAGATGGGGAAGGCGATGCTGACCTTCTTTTTTGGTCTGATGATCATTGTGGCATTGTGGACCATTACCAAAAATTTACCTGAGCCGACCAACTATGCTCCTGTAGCAGAGGCGGCTCCTAATGTTCCTTGGGATTACGAAATCTTCAAGGATGTTGACTTTACTAACCCAGCCACCACAGAACAGGTGGCATGGGGTCGTAAGCTCATTACAGAAACTGCAGATCACCTTGGGCCCAACAGCTCCAATCCCATGGCGGGCAATAATTTGAATTGCTCTTCTTGTCACCTAGACGGTGGGGGTAAGCCCTTTGCAGCGCCTTTTGTAACGGTTCCTAGCCAATTCCCTCAGTTCCGCAGTCGTGAGAACAAAGACGGGACGATCCAAGAACGAATCAATGGGTGTATGCAACGTTCAATGAACGGCAAACCTCTTCCTGTTGAAAGTGAAGAAATGGCTGCCATGGTGGCGTATATGGAATGGTTGAGCACTGATAAGCCAAGAGGCAATAAGGTTGCAGGAAATAAGTTCGTATCTGTTAAATACCCGGACCGTGCCGTTGATTTAAAGCATGGTAAGGACGTTTATATCCAGCACTGCCAGCTTTGTCACAAAGAAGATGGGCAGGGCGAACGCAAGCCCGGCAGCAACGGATACACCTATCCACCACTTTGGGGCCCTGATTCGTACAACCATGGTGCGGGGATGCACCGCGTATTGACGGCGGCGCAATTCATTAAAGGCAATATGCCTTTGGGTACTACCGCGGATGAACCGCTACTTACGGATGAGGAGGCTTTCGATGTTGCGGGTTACATCAACAGTTTTGACCGCCCATTGAAGCAGAACGCTGAAGCGGATTTCCCAGATCGAAAACTCAAGCCAATGTCCACACCTTATGGTCCATGGGCAGATGATTTTTCACCGGAACAACACAAGTTTGGCCCTTACGGCGAGATTGCGGCCTTCTATGAGGCACAATACGGTCTGAAAAAGAGCAAATAATGATTCGATTCCTTTTACCCCTAATGCTCCCAATACTGTTGTGGGGCCAGGAAAATACATCTTTAAAAATAGCTCATGGTGCCCGATTCACTTCGTTCACCATGTCCACTCAAAATGGGCTTTTCGGGCCCTATGCCGAGTTGCAGGATTTCTACGCGCAGAGCTTTGGGTTAGAGTATTTAGGTCGCGCAACCAAGGGGGCTTGGTCTTTGAATTTGGATATTTATGCGACCTATTTGGCAGCGGGAAATCCATTTGAAAAGGATTCATTGACTGCGAAAAGTTCTAGATATGAAAGTGGGTTAGTTGCTGTAGATGCGCCGGAACGCAAGGCGCTGATCATGCCTTCGATCGCGGAATTGGTTTATCACAAAAACAAATTAAGAATCGGTCTGGGGAACTTTGCTTTGGAAAGTACATTTCTAAACATGGAGCACGGGCGGATGATTCCGTCAACCTACAGCGGAGTTAATGCCGGTTACCGATGGACTAATATTAAGGCGGAAGCTGCTTGGATCACTATGGTTGGTGCGCGCAGCACCTCTTCGTTCAAGTCGGTTGCCAAGTCACTTGCGCAATACAATCCCGGTTTAGATACCGCAGGATCACGCCACGACAAAACAGATGTTGAAGCACCCTATGGCCTGTTTTATGGAGCTGGTGAGCATACCCATACACTTGGCAAGTGGTACGGCACATTTAAGTCGGAAGTATTCGCCGTGCCAAACGTTTTCGGTAGTGTGGCTTTCAATGAAATTATTGCGCACAACGAACACTTGTGGCACTTGCAATACATACGGCAATTCCAATTGGGCACCGGAGGAAATGCGGATCCGCTTTTGGCCTATTTTCAACAACAACGGTCCAATTATTTTGGCATCAAGTATTCCCACAAAGTTGGGGGTATCGATTACTACGCAGCTTCCTCATACATCGATGGCGCTGGTAAACTCATGTTCCCTAGAGAATGGGGGCGAGAGGATTTAGTGACCTTTCAAAGTCGTGAACGCCAGGAGGGCATGGGAAAAACTTTAGCAATAGTAGCTGGGGCAAAAGGTAAATGGGCAGTAAACAACGTTCAGCATTCTGGAGGTGTGAGTACGGGCATCTACATGCGTCCGGATCCTTTAGATTATAAATTCAACAAATATGGAATGCCCAGCAACCAGCAAACCAACCTTTGGTGGTCTCAAAGCTGGAAAGGGGGGCAACATAAACTGCTTAATCTACTGGTTCTCAAAGTGCCTTTAAGTAGCATGCCATTGACGGCTGGACAGACCATTAACAAAGTTGATATGGTCAACCTGAATATCGTGTATCGCTACACATTTATGCCTTTATAAGCGCATTTTTTGACCTACCTTAGGGTCAATGAACAACCCATTCAATAGCCTTAGAAAAGTACTGGCCATTTTTGGCTTCATTCTACTCGCAGGAACCGCGGGCTATCGCTTCATCGAGTCGTATTCTTGGCTCGAGGCGTTCTACATGGTCGTACAAACTGTAAGTACGGTAGGGTTCAACGAGGTCAAGCCTCTTTCCGTCGCCGGTACTTGGTTCACCATCGCACTCATCGTGAGCAGCTTTGGAACCTTCGCCTTCGGTGCCGGTTTGGTCGCGCAAATGGCCTTGGACGGGAGTGTTCAGCAATTTCTTAAAACTAAAAGACTAGAACGTAAGGTGGAAAAACTCACGGGTCATGTCATCGTTTGCGGGCTTGGGCGCAATGGAAGACAGGTAGTTGACCGATTATTATCGTATAAGGCCCAAGTCGTTATCATAGAGCAGGACCCCGCGCGAGTTGAACGTCATAAAAACGAAATAGCGGAGGCCTTGGTCATTCAAGGTGATGCCACATTGGATGAAGTCCTTGAAAAAGCAAATATTCAAAAGGCTAGCAGCCTAATCGCCGCCTTGGCTTCGGATACGGATAATTTATTCGTGGTCATCAGTGCACGCCAACTCAATCCTGGATTGAAAATAGGTGCTCGAGCAAATACCGAGAGTACTGAAAAGAAACTACTTGCAGCTGGTGCAGATTATACCGTAAGCCCAAACTTAGTAGGAGGTGCCCACCTTGCCCACAACTTGATGAATCCGGGCGTTATGAATTTCTTGGATCACTTAAGTGTCGGAGGCTCCAGTGCCACGAACATCGAAGAGATTGGTGTCGACGAGCTTCCACAAAGCATATCTGCAAGAAATATTAAAGATCTTCAGATTCGTCAAGCCACGGGTTGTACCGTTATTGGATATGTAGACGAAGAAGGTGCGCTGACGGTAAATCCAGCACCGGAAATGCAATTGGCCCCACATTCCAAACTATACGTGTTAGGAAATGATGAGCAAATTCAGGCGCTGCGCGCTTGGTTCACCGGTCAAGCCAAGTAATTTTACTCAAAAGCCAAACCAATGAAGATCCTCTACACCGGTTCGAACGGCCTACTCGGTCAAAAAATAAGTATCGCGACACCGCAATACCCCCAGCACGAATTTTTAGCCACCTCTCGCGGTGAAAACAGAACACAGGGCATGGGAACAGCGAGCTATGCATCCATGGATATTACCGATCGCGATGATGTGTTTCGCCTGGTGCAAGAATTTCAACCGGATGTCATTATTCACGGCGCAGCGATGACTCACGTCGATCAATGCGAACTGAACCCCGAACAAGCCACATTGATGAACGTGGAGGGAACGCGAAACATGGCTGAAGCTGCCCAAGCTGTGGGCGCTCACATAGTGCATATCAGTACAGACTTCATTTTTGATGGAAAGGATGGCCCCTATAAGGAAGATGCGGAGCCCAATCCGG
This sequence comes from uncultured Cryomorphaceae bacterium, assembly GCA_913060465.1. Lineage (GTDB taxonomy): Bacteria > Bacteroidota > Bacteroidia > Flavobacteriales > Schleiferiaceae > UBA10364. The sequence goes on from CAJXTR010000044.1 coordinate 7,686, forward strand.
TCAGTCACTATGGCTGGACCAAGTTGGAGGCCGAACGCATCATTACCGCGCTCGATCATTACAGCATTCTTCGCACCGTATTAGTAATAGGTATGGCCGAGGATTTAAGCCGCAGTAACATTGTGCTTTGGGCAAAAGGTGCACTCGAAAAAGGTGCTCCCATAAACGTCGTCGATGACCAATTCCGCACACCCACCCTCGCTGAAGACCTTGCTCAAGGTGCTCTGCTTGCTGCAGACCAGCGCGCTCAAGGTGTTTTTAATATCTCAGGTCCAGATTATATGAGTATTTATGAGCTCGTGGGCCAAGTCGCTGATCACTTCAACCTTAGTATGGATACGGTGACCAGGGTAGATAGCACAACGCTTAATCAACCAGCGAAACGCCCACCAGTAACAGGATTTGATATTTCAAAAGCGCGCAAAGAATTGGGATATAATCCACACACCTTTAAGGAAGCACTAGAAATTATCTCGAAGCAAGCAGGATTGTAGGCTGATATTTGTCAAGTACTGCGCTTTCCATTATTTTCGGACTTCCTACAACTCTGAACGAAACGTTCTATGTCTACATCAAATGAATCTTGGGGATCGAGAGTCGGTCTCATCCTAGCCATGGCGGGTAATGCCGTTGGTCTCGGGAACTTCCTTCGCTTTCCGGTGCAAGCCGTGCAGAATGGGGGAGGAACCTTCATCATTCCTTACCTCGTAAGTTTCTTGCTTATGGGAATTCCTTTGTTGTGGGTAGAATGGGCCATGGGCCGATTCGGTGGCCGCTATGGTGACCACAGTACACCATTCATTTTGGACAACATGACGCACAAGCGATTCTGGAAATACTTCGGTGTTTTTGGAATCTTCACCAACATGGGCGTTATGGCATACTACACCTACATCGAGAGTTGGACGCTGACCTATACTTTGAAATCCTTAAAGGGAGATTTTCTTGGGGTGAATTTGGACCAATTGGACACCTACTTCAACTCCTACGTTGACCTAGGAAGCGGCATAAACTTCCCGGTTTGGGCCTTGCTCGCCTTCTTGGTGACACTGACCATCAACATTTATATACTCTCGCGAGGCCTTAGCGCAGGAATTGAGAAAGTAGCCAAGATCGCTATGCCATTGCTCATCGGTTTCGGAGCTTTCCTTGCGATCATGTCTTGGACCACCGGCGCTACAGGTCGTTGCGCGGACTGTTCAACATTTGTCGGTTTGAATTTCCTCTGGGAGCCCGATTTTACGACCCTAGCAAATCCAAAAATATGGCTTGCTGCCGCCGGTCAAATCTTCTTCACCCTGAGTGTAGGTATGGGGACCATCCACTGTTATAGTTCCTATCTAAAACAACGCGATGATATCGCCTTGAACGCCATGTCCGCGGGTTGGATGAACGGTTTCGTAGAAATCGTATTGGGTTCAGCTGTAGTAATCCCTATCGCTGTAGGTTACCTCGGTTTGGATTGGGTCGTTGATAACGCAGGCTTTATGATGGCCTTTAAGACCATGCCGTTCTTGTTTGACCAGTGGGGCAGTGTCCTCGCGGTAATCGCTGGGGTAGCTTGGTTCGGACTGCTATTCTTTGCCGGAATCACGTCATCTCTCGCCATGGGTACTCCTTGGATGGGCTTTGTGCAAGACGAATTTGGTTGGAGTAAAAACCGCAGTGCTTTTCTTCTAGGGATTGCCATTCTCGCGATGGGACTTCCAACAATTTTCTTCTTTGAAAAAGGCGTTTTTGACGAATACGATTATTGGACCGGAACCGTGAGTTTGGTGATTTTCGCGTTGGCTGAGGTCATTTTGTTTGCCTGGGTTTTCGGAATGGACAAAGGTTGGAAAGAGATTACCGACGGTGCTGATATGAAGGTGCCAAGTATCTACCGCCCCATCATCAAATACGTGACACCGACCTTTATCGGAATCATTTTCTTGACCTCACTTTTTAAACCATTGAATGGTGAATTGTCCGATTGGTCCACCGCTTTCTCTTCGCTCACAAGCGGGCAGGGGTGGCCTTGGGCGAACGACAGTATCATCAACCAAATTTTCCATATCAATACCGGCGTGCAATGGATGGCAGACGGTCAGCTCACGAACATGTTCTACATAGATATGAGCCGATTCTTCTTGCTCGCTTGCTTCTTCGGATTGGTAGCGATGGTAAAGGTGGCATCGAACAGACGTAAACAAAAAGCATAACTATGACGACTTCAGCCCTCATCATGATCATTCTTACCCAAGGGACCGTCATCGGTGCGACTATTTACTTTTTTAGAAAAGTATTGAACACGCCAGCAAAACCGGAACCGGACTCCTACAGCGAGAACGATAACGACCCTAGGTAAAACTTTTACTTTTTCACAAAGTTTGCTTCTACAGCAAATTCTGTAGCATCTTCTTGGGAAAACCCTAGGAGTGATGCTTCAGCAGCTGCAGCATACAGCTATACTTTTATTATTCGCCTTCCTTGCAGGGTTGATGTGGCTTTTTCCGAAGTCCAAAGCGCTCAATGAACGGGAAGTATTCCTTGAGTTGTGGTGGTCAGCAGTCGATACCCCAATGCGCGTTAACTTCTTGGATTCAATGCGTATTGAATCATTGCCGCTTCAAAATGCAACTAAGGGAGCTTTTCATTTTCGCCGCAAACGGAATTGGCCCATTAAAACCAAGGATGAACTTTCCTCTTTACCGGGGATCGATTCATCTTGGATTAAATATGGTGCCTTTGATTTTTCATTCGTTACAAAACCGTCCACCCAAAAACACAAAACCTTCATCCCACGCCCTGCACCGCCAACGACCAAAAACTCATCACCCCCGCCTAAAGTCGACATAAACGCCGCCGACAGTATTGCCCTTCTCACTATTCCAGGCGTAGGTCCATGGGGTGCTCGTACGATCATCCGCGAAAGAGAACGATGGGGTTCCATTATTACCTTGGAGCAGCTAAAAGACAAATTTCCGTTTGACCGGAATTGGGACGATACATGGGCGCAGTCAATGAATATTGTTCGAAGGCCTCCTCCTTGGTCGCTCAACGGTAGTAGTTTTGACAGCCTTTTAAAGGTGCCCGCATTCAACTACCACCAAGTAAAAAAGATCGCCTTCTACAGAGAGTCCTTTGATAGCATTCATTGGAGTGAAATCCAGCAATGGGGTTGGTGGACAAAAGAGGAGATTGATTTTTTTAAACTTTATATCACGGAATAAGAAAATCCGCTTACATTTGCAGCCCACAAAGAAAGGAGGTGTTACTATGCTCGTAATTAATGTTAAAGAAGGTGAATCTATCGAACGCGCACTGAAGCGTTACAAAAGAAAACACAGCTCAACGGGCGTAGTCCGTAAGCTTCGCAGCGATCGTTACCACACGAAGCCGACTGAAGCTAAGCGTCGTATGAATATGAAAGCGGCCTACATTCAAGGTTTGCGTCAAGCAGAACAAGAATAATCGCTTACAAATAGCAATAAAGAAACCCAGCCTCGGCTGGGTTTCTTGTTTTTGCGGCATGCCCGGCGTACTTTTCCTAAATGAACTCAGCATCGGGCCACCTAAAATCCTTTCTAAAGTATCTAGCCGCTGAAAAGCGCTATAGCCCGCATACAGTACTCGCTTATTCTAAAGAACTCGAACGCTGGGAGCAATACCTGGTGAACGAGGCAGAATCCAATCTTTTAGCAGCCAATAGAAGCCATGTCAAACGATTCATGGTTTGGCGCAGTAAGCAAGGTATAACCCCGAGGAGTATTAATCGAATGTTGAGTACCATGCGCTCATTTTATAAATGGGCGCTCAGAGAAAAATTGGTCAAGGAAAGCCCTGTAGAACATGTTCGAAGTATGAAGATGCCTAAGAAGGTCGTGATGAGTGTTCCGAAGGAGGATTTGTTCAAGCTTTTTGATGATGCCAATTTCTTTGAAGCGGATTTTGAGGGAATACGCGATCGGCTGATGCTGCTTTTGCTTTATGGTTTAGGATTGCGCAAAGCGGAACTCATAGGATTGCTTCCTAACGACTTTGATTGGTCAAGGCAAACGGTTCGAGTCATAGGGAAGCGTAATAAGGAACGTCAGATTCCCATACCGAATGCCATCAAGTCATATTACGAAGAATACATTAAAGAGCGCGATTTACTTGGCGTCAAAACAGATGCCGAACTATTACTTACCAGCAAGGGCAAAAAGCTGTATCCACAACTTGTTTATAACCGCGTTTTGTTATATCTTAATAGGACCACAACAGTGGTGGACAAAAACCCTCATGCGCTGCGTCATTCTTATGCGACGCACTTGCTCAATGCGGGAGTGGACATTAACACCGTAAAGGAGTTATTAGGCCATGAAAGTTTGAGCTCAACGCAAGTGTATACAACGAGCACGTTTGAGGAGCTTGTCAAAGTGTATAACCAGGCCCACCCTAAAGGGTCATAAAAAAACAGCGCTATGACAGTAAACATTCAATCTGTAAACTTCAAAGCAGATGGCAAACTCATTACCTTTATCAAGGAACGTTTGCAAAAGACCACCCACTTCTATGATCGTACCATTAGTACGGACGTTTTTCTAAAAGTGGATAACAATCATCAAAGGGCGAATAAAATCGTAGAAATGCGAATGTCTATTCCGGGAAGTGAGATTGTAGTTAGTAAAGAGAAGAAATCTTTTGAGGAAGCAGCCGACTTGGCAGTTGAGGTAATTATCAGACAACTAAAAAAATATAAGAGTAAGCTCAGCGCGTAGGCCTTGATAATCTTAGTCTTACAGAGATATTTTAAAGTGAGGGAAAAATACCCCTCACTTTTTTTTTACAAGGTATTGTACGTTTCAATCTCTTTACTACATTTGCAGTCCGTTTGAGAAACGGATGGTCTTTGACATTAAAAAGCCGGTATAGCTCAGTTGGCCAGAGCACGTGATTTGTAATCTCGGGGTCGTCAGTTCGAATCTGTCTACCGGCTCAATTTTTCGCACTTGTTTTTAAGTGAGGCAAGTGCATAACCGGGGGGATACTCAAGCGGCCAACGAGGACGGACTGTAAATCCGTTGGGAAACCTTCGCAGGTTCGAATCCTGCTCCCCCCACAACCGCGGAAGTAGCTCAGTTGGTAGAGCATCAGCCTTCCAAGCTGAGGGTCGCGGGTTCGAATCCCGTCTTCCGCTCCAAAGCTAAGCCGATGTAGCTCAGGGGTAGAGCGTTTCCTTGGTAAGGAAGAGGTCACGGGTTCAATTCCCGTCATTGGCTCTAATTTGAATATGAATCTTTACACTGTTTATAATAAATAATCGCTAATCATGGCAAAAGAGAATTTTGTACGTACCAAGCCTCACTTGAACATTGGTACAATTGGTCACGTTGACCACGGAAA
>CAJXTR010000045.1 GCA_913060465.1 uncultured Cryomorphaceae bacterium
CCTTATGGCTACAACTACGGGTACAATCCCTACGGCTACAACCCTTACGGATATAACCCTTATGGATATAATGGGTGGGGATGGAACAACGGTTGGTCTTCAAACGGCTCAAACGGCTCAAACGGAACGGGCGCCTCTACTCCACCTAGACCAGGCATTAACTACGGCGGCTCGAGACCGAGTAAGTACAACCGCAGCAGCGGGAATAGCGCAACCAACGGCAGAGTTCAAGCACCTACCGACCAAAGCATTGGTGCACGAACTTTGCGCGCCATAGAGCAGCTATCCGCCCCCACAACTGAGGTACAATCTTCCAATACACGCCCCACACCACGCACACGCCCTACTAAGCGCACGTACTCTCCAACGACCACAACACGCACGTATGAGCGTACCACAGAACGCTCATGGTCTCAACCCACAGAATCGTCCCGAAGTGTAAATAGTAACTCAAGCCGAAGCTACTCCCCAAGCAATTCCGGCCGAAGCAGTTCAACTTCTAGCGGTGCTGGAGGATCGCGCAGACGATGAAAAAAATTGGACCCCTACTTTTCTTATTGCTCTCCCTTCAGAATATCCAAGCGCAGGATCTTGATTATTTCTTAGAGCTGAATCAGCACTCCACACTCGGTGACGCAAGATATACGAGCATGTCTGGTGCTGGAATTGCATTAAGTGGCAGCATGACTGCCCTTGCACTGAATCCTGCATTGGCCGGTCTGTATCGTCAGCAGAGTTACGGAATGGATGTAGGCGGATTCTCACGCAATTATTATGACCGCGATGATTTGTTTTTACGCGGCACCGTGAATCGGCCGAACATTATGAATTTTGGCTGGGTAGGCAAAGATCCACAGAGCCCATTGCGTTTGTTTTTCGTTTACAATACGGACCAAGTTTATGGTCGCAAGTTTAAGCTTCAACAATCGGGTGCCAACAGCATGCAACTTCCCATCATCGCCATGGCGAACGGGACCCCACCCGAATTTCTCGCCGATAACCTAGGTCCCTACGAGGACATGCTTTACCAAAGTTATGCCGTAGACTATGACCCGGATACTAAGGAGTACTTTAGCACCGCAGATCTGACTGATGTTGATTACACCCATGAACTCTTTCGAAAAGGCATGCGCAACCGATTCGTGCTTGGATTGGCGCTAGCTCAAAGCCCGCAATGGTACTTTGGCGGAAGCCTTAGCATTGTTTCTTCGAATGAGACCGTTGAGATCGATCACCGCGAGACTTACAATACCTACACCGATCTGAATTACTTCAGCGCTGCTGAAAATTGGACCAACACCTCCCTCGGCATTTCCGGAAACGTCGGGGCCTACTACCGTCCGTTTCAGTTCCTTCGATTCGCCGCCGCCCTCGAATTACCGCAACTGCATGGATTTAATTTGGATTGGGAAACCACCTTTAGCGCCACACGACCGAGCATAAGCAGCAGTGCGATGAGCGCCCAGGGGTATGGAGAAGCGTACCAGTGGGGGATTGTAACGGCTCCGAAAATTCATTCTGGCGCGACCTTGGTTGCGGGCCGATTAGGTTTGCTCACGGTTTCACACACCTTCATACCGCACAATTGGACCATGAGCACCGGAAAAAACGAACGCTATTTAGCCGAGATTATTGATACAACTATTGCTGCACAACACCAACTTTCCGCCGGTACAGAATGGCGTTTGGGTCCGGTCATTCTCCGAGGTGGCGGGATGTGGAGCCCAGCATACCGCGAGGGCCAAGAAGCTACCATAGGCTATAGTTTTGGACTCGGCGTTCGGAGCGAACAAACCACCTTTCAAATGGGGTGGCAACGCCGCGTTCAAAAAAGCCAATATTACCCTTTCAGCAAGGACTACAGCACCCCATTTATCTTCCAACAAAGCACTGCGAATTTCATCGTAGGCCTAAGCTGGAAAATCTAAGGTCCTTTCCTTCTTTTGCCGTATTTTGCAGGGATAAGTACAGCTATTCATACAATCCTTGTATCCATGAAATATCCCAAGTTGAAAACGCTAGGTGCGCTAGCACTCATTCTTTCAATTGCCCTACCTACAGAAGCACATGCTCAACGCAAGAGTAAGGACGATGCCAGTTGGACGGAAGCAAGCCTCAGCGCGTTTAAATTCAGAAGCGTAGGACCGGCGACTACCTCAGGTCGTATTGCTGATCTCGCAGTTGATACCGAACACCCGGGCACCATGTATTTAGCCCTAGCCTCAGGCGGGGTATGGAAAACCACCAACAATGGAACGACGTTCGAGCCCGTTTTCGACGGCGAAGGAAGCTACAGCACAGGATGCGTTAGTATTGATCCATCGAACCCAAACACCATTTGGGTGGGTTCAGGAGAAAACAATAACCAACGCTCTGTCGCCTATGGTGATGGTGTTTATGTGAGTCACGACGGAGGTGGCTCATGGGAAAATGTGGGCCTTAAAAACAGTGAGCACATTGGGATGATTACCATCGATCCTGAGAATTCCAACCACGTGTATGTCGCTGCCTATGGACCACTTTGGAGTTCTGGGGGTGATCGAGGAATCTACGAGACCACGAATGGAGGAAAAACTTGGAACCAAATCCTTAGCGTTAGCGAGCACACAGGCTTTAACGAAGTTCACATGGATCCACGCGATTCAAAGGTTTTGTACGCTACGGCCCATCAGCGCAGAAGACATGTTTACACCTACCTCAGTGGCGGACCGGAAAGCGCTATTTACAAAAGCACGGATGGCGGGGCCAATTGGACCAAACTCAAAAACGGCCTTCCAGGAGGTGATGTAGGACGTATCGGTATGGATATATCACCTGCAAATCCGGACGTTCTTTATGCCACTATCGAAGGGCACGGTACCTATGCCTCTACCGATCGTGGAGCGAGCTGGAGTAAAAAATCGGGCCATGAAACTTCGGGTAACTACTACGTAGAATTCGTTTGCCACCCAACAGATGTGAATACAGTCTACAGCATGGATACCTATGCGCAAGTGAGCACCGATGGCGGCAAGACTTTCAACCGCATTCCTAAACGATTCAAGCACGTGGACAATCACTGTTTATGGATAGATCCAGCTAACACTGATCACATGTACATCGGCACAGATGGTGGCTTGTACGAGACTTGGGATGGGATGAGTAGCTGGAATTGGAAAGCGAATATTCCTACAATCCAATTTTACCGCGTCGCCGTCGACAACGATTGGCCATTCTATAACATTTACGGCGGGACTCAAGACAACAATAGCCTTGGCGGACCTTCGCAAACGATAAATGCCCGAGGTATTATCAATAGCGATTGGTTTGTGACCAACGGCGGTGATGGTTTTGAAAGTGCTACGGACCCAGACGACCCGAACACCGTTTATGCTCAAGCGCAGTACGGATGGCTTGTCCGATTCAACAAACAAACCGGTGAAAAAACTCCTATCCAACCGCAAAGCCGCTACCAAGAGCCGGCCTATCGTTGGAATTGGGACGCACCGCTGATCGCAAGTGCCCACCAGAAAAAGACGTTGTATTTCGCAGCAAACAAAGTATTTAAGAGCACTGACCGCGGCGATAGCTGGACCGTTATTAGCGAGGACTTAAGCCGCCAATTGGATCGCAACACCTTGCCTATTATGGATCGCTATTGGGGTCCAGAAGCCGTAGCCCTTCATAAGAGCACGTCCATCTATGGGAATATCGTAACTATGAAAGAAAGCCCAACAAAGGCAGGTCATTTGTGGGTAGGTACTGATGACGGCTTGGTTTGGAAAACGGAAGATGATGGTAAAAATTGGACCAGCGTCAAAAACTTTAGCACACTCCCTAAAACACAAGTAGGCTCGTTAAACTTGCCTCTAGTTTACGTTCAAGACATCGTCCCTTCTAGACACGATGAAGATGTGGTTTACGCTGCTTTCAACAACCATAAAAACGGAGACTTCAAACCTTATCTTTTCAAAAGTGATGATGGTGGACGTTCTTGGAAAAGCATCGCGAATGACCTCCCTGAACGAGGCTCGATCTACAGCGTAGTTGAAGACCACATCAACCCAAATCTGATCTTTGTCGGTACCGAGTTTGGCCTATGGTTCACTCTCGATGGTGGTGCGCATTGGAAAGAATTGGGCAGCGGTTTGCCTACTATTGCAGTTCGTGATATCGCTATCCAAGAGCGCGAGAACGATTTGGTATTAGCAACCTTTGGACGTGGATTCTACGTATTGGACAACTACAGCCCTTTGCGTGAACTCGAATATGTCCTTGATCAAGACAATGCCTTCTTTACTACTAAGCCTGGCTTATTATTTCAGCGTGCTAACATTGGAGGTACGGGCTATAAAGGAGCACAACTTTATAAGGCGAGCAACCCTAAAATAGGTGTGACCTTTGAATGGAATACCAGCACTAGTGCAGTAAAAGTGAAAGATAGTCGACCAGAAGCGGACGAAACACTACCCCATTACCCATCACTAGATCAACTACGCGCTGAAGATTGGGAAGAGAAAGCCTACCTCCTTTTCGAGGTTCGCGATAGTGCAGGAACACCCGTAGCACGATTCACCAAGTCAGATAGCAAGGGCATCCAACGATTCACTTGGGACGGACGTTACAGCAGTATTTCTTCGATAAACACCAACGGCGAACCTGTTACTGAAGCCTATGGAACATCATTCGTCATGCCAGGCAACTACACAATTTCAATGTTCAGATCTACGAACGGGGAATTGGAAACCTTGGTAGAGAATCACGAATTCAAAGTGAACCATTTGTACAACTACGAAGGAATCGATTTTGAATTCAACAGAAGCGTTGATGCACTAAACGGACAAATGGATGCTGTGATGGCAGAATACAAAGAGCTCATTGAAGAACTTAAGGAGGTTCGTGCTGGATTGAGAAACACCCCGGGCGCCTCGCTTGAAGACTTAGAAGCTGCTCGCTCCATTGACCTATCATTGAAAGAAGTGAATGTATTACTCAACGGGGATGCAACTAGATCGAAACGAGAATACGAAAGTGCATCTTCTGCACGCGATGTTGTTGGTTTATTAGCCTGGGGAGCATTCAATCATCGAGGCGCACCGACAGGTACCATGAAGCAAATGAAAGAGGATGCCGAAGCCATGCTCGCGGATGCGAAGACTATGTTGGATAAAATTGACGAACAATTAGATGCACTAGAGGACAAAGCTCGTGAACAAGGTGTGCCAATTTGGGATTAATAGTTCGTACCTTTGCCGCCCCTAAATAAGAAAGCTTAAAGACCTTATGTCTAAAGACCTACATACCCTATTGGCTGAAGAAATTGGAGATGCGCACGAGAGCTTCTCTGCGACTACGCCGTTGCGCGAAGATGCCTTCGAAAAATCGAACGAGGAGAAAATCGCCATCATCGCAGAACATGTGCGTGGAATTTTAGACACTCTTGGAATGGACTTGACAGATGATAGTCTTCAAGGAACCCCCATGCGCGTTGCGAAACTTTATGTTAACGAAGCTTTTGGCGGACTGCATCCGGACCGCAAGCCATCGATGAGTACGTTTGAAAACTCTTACCGCTACGATGAGATGCTCGTCGAAAAGAACATCGTTGTCTATTCTACTTGTGAGCATCATTTACTGCCAATTGTGGGTCGCGCTCATGTTGCTTACGTATCCAACGGAAAAGTTGTAGGGTTGAGTAAAATGAACCGCATTGTCGATTACTACGCTAAGCGCCCTCAAGTTCAAGAGCGCCTTACACGCCAAGTCGTACAAGCGCTTCAAGAAACGCTCGGAACTAAAGATGTTGCTTGTGTCATTGACGCAAAACACCTTTGCGTAAACTCGCGTGGAATCCGCGATATTGAAAGCTCTACGGTTACTGCTGAATTTGGCGGCGTATTCCAAAACGAGGATAAGAAACAAGAGTTCCTCAACTACATCAATTTAAACACAGAATTCGGCGCCTAGTGGAACCATTATACAATACATATCCCGTAGCTATCGAAAACAGCCTAACTGGCGAAAAGGAAGCCTTCATACCAGTGAATGCTGGCGCAGTCGGTATGTATGTATGTGGTCCAACTGTTTACAGCGATGTCCACCTAGGCAACGCCCGAACCTTCACCTCCTTCGATCTTATTTTCCGATACCTCAAGCATCTTGGGTATAAGGTGCGTTACGTACGTAATATTACAGATGTAGGTCACCTTGAAAACGACGCAGATAGCGGAGAGGATAAAATTGCCAAGAAGGCCCGACTAGAGCAGCTTGAACCAATGGAGATCGTTCAGCGCTATACTGTCGATTTTCACAATGTAATGGCTCGATTAGGTGCCCTACCGCCCTCTATCGAACCTACCGCAACTGGGCACATCGTTGAGCAAATCTCGATGGTTCAGGCCATCCTTGACCGAGGCTGGGCCTATGAAAGCAACGGTTCCGTATACTTCGATGTAGAAGCATACAACAAAGAAGGCGGCGACTATGGTATTCTCTCGGGCCGTAAAATGGACGAGCTACAAGCCGGTAGCCGCGCATTAGACGGACAAGACGAAAAACGCAACCCGGCAGATTTTGCGTTATGGAAGAAAGCTTCACCTGCACACATTATGCGTTGGCCATCTCCTTGGGGCGATGGCTTCCCAGGATGGCATTTGGAGTGTTCTGCCATGTCGACAAAATACCTCGGAGAGGAATTTGACATTCACGGCGGCGGTATGGACTTAAAGTTCCCTCACCACGAATGTGAGATTGCACAAAACAAGGCGTGCACTAACCACGGCGGCGCAAAATACTGGATGCATGCAAACATGCTCACCCTTAACGGGAAGCGCATGAGCAAAAGCACAGGCAATACCATCCTGCCGGGAGAACTTTTCTCAGGAAATAACGATCTTTTAGCTAAAGCCTTTAGCCCTTCGGTAGTTAGATTCTTCATGATGCAAGCCCACTACAGCAGTGTATTGGACTTTAGCAATGAAGCATTATTGGCGGCAGAAAAAGGACACGACAAACTGCTTTCTGCGTGGTCGTCACTTGAAGGTGCCTGTGCAAAAGGCGGACAGGGATTTGATGTTGATACATGGAAACGTAAATGTTACGAAGCCATGAGCGACAACTTCAACAGCCCGATACTTATTGCCCACCTATTCGAAGCCGTGAAATTCATCAATGCCGGCGAAGGTAATTTGGCCATTTCTCCAGATGAGCTTACCGCACTTCGCAATACATTTAGCGCAATGGTTTTTGATATCCTAGGGCTACAGGGCGGCAGTGATTCTAGTGCACATAAAGATGCGTTGGACAAAGCTATGGACCTGGTTATTGAACTGAGAGCTCAAGCCCGGAACAACAAAGATTGGAGCACCGCTGATTTAATTCGCGACCAGCTCAAAGAGGCGGGCATTCAACTTAATGACGGACCTGAAGGCACCTCGTACAGCATCTAACTCCATGAAAAAGGGGAACAACATCTTTTTACAGATCCTAGGCGCACCTCTTCTTCTATTGATTTGGTTGTACCGCAAGGTGCTCTCCCCCATCTTTGGCCCTTCTTGCCGCTACCAGCCTACTTGTAGTGCTTACGCAGCGGAAGCCGTTGCATTGCATGGCCCATTCAAGGGATTTTGGCTTAGCGTAAAGCGTATAGCTTCTTGCCACCCATGGGGTGGACACGGTTGGGACCCCGTGCCCGGAAGTGAATTAGAAAAAGAATTAAACGAAAGAAACATCAACTAACTCTACCACATACGATAATGAAAAAGTACATCCTTTTTGCAAGCGCCATTGCCCTTGCAGCATGCCAATCCACTGGAGAAACCGCTGACGGTGAAAGCGGTGCAACTTGGGAAAGCAAAGTTCATTATGATCAAGAAATTCACTTTGAAAACGTGCGCCAGTTAACAGACGGAGGTGATAACGCTGAAGCCTATTTCAGCTTCGACGGCACCATGTTGACCTTCCAAAGCAACGCTGAAAAATGGGGCAACGAATGTGACCAGATTTACGCGTTTAATTGGGATACTGATACCATCCTAGAAGATGAGCCACAACTCATCTCTAACGATCTAGGCCGCACCACTTGTGCCTACTTCATGCCTGGAGATACTACCATTTTGTATGCAAGCACGTTCAAAGGAGATTCGGCTTGTCCAGCAGTGCCAGAGCGAGGCGAGAACGGTGCTTATGTTTGGCCAATCTATCAAGATTTCGACATCTATGTGAGTGACTTAGCCGGCAATATCGTGGATACCTTAATCTCCGGACCGGGCTACGATGCAGAAGCCACGGTGAGTCCAGACGGAACAAAGATTGTGTTTACCTCAGACCGCAGTGGAGATTTGGAATTATATGTATGTGATATCGACGGATCGAACATCACCCAAGTAACAAGCGGCCTTGGCTACGACGGCGGTGCATTCTTCAGCCCGGACAGCAAAAAGTTAGTCTTCCGTAGCTCTCGCCCGCAAACTGAGGAGGAGATCACGAAATACAAAGACCTTTTAGCGAACGGCATGGTCGAGCCAACACATATGGAGATTTACACCTGCAATATTGACGGTTCTGAATTAACCCAAGTGACTCATTTAGGCAATGCCAACTGGGCTCCATTTTACCACCCAAGTGGAGAGAAAATCATCTTCTCCACGAACCACCATAGTGAGAAGGGCTACCCATTCAACTTGTTCATGATTAACACTGACGGGACTGGTCTTCAACAAATCTCTTACGATGGTGTATTCGACGCATTCCCGATGTTCTCGCCAGATGGAAGTAAATTAGTCTATGCTTCAAATCGCAACAATGGTGGAACACGTGCCACAAACCTATTTATCGTAGACTGGAAAGAATAAACCTATGCTTGCCACCATTTTTTGGGACTTCCCCAACCACATTCCTCTATTCGGATTTGAATTGCGTTTCTATTCGTTGATGTTCATCATCAGCTTTGTGCTGGGGCAGTACGGCATGCAATATGTATTCAAGAGAGAAAACATCAACCCGAAATTGATGGATAGCCTGGTCTACTGGACTATTGGCGCAACTATTGTAGGGGCCCGATTAGGCCATGTCTTCTTCTATGATTGGGACCAATACAAAGACAATCTTGGAGATATCCTCAAAGTTTGGGAAGGTGGTCTGGCTTCACATGGTGCTGCAATCGCCATTGTAGCGGCGATGATCTACTGGTCCCGCAAATACGCTAAGGTTAATCCGCTATGGACCCTAGACCGCATGGTCATTGTAGTGGCATTGGCTGCAGGGTTCATCCGCATGGGGAACTGGTTCAATAGCGAAATATATGGAGCGCCTGCCAATAGTGCCTTCGAGACCGTATTCGTCGAGGATGGTGCTCAAGCCATTCAGCGCGGGTTTGCAGGCCAAGTTAAAAGCATCGGATTCGAGCGCACAGGGAACACCTTGCAAACCGACACCCTTGCGTTACCGGAATTGGACCTACGTATTTCCTTTCATCAAAGTAACGCAGCTCAGACAGAACAATACGCCAATACCTATTTGCCTCAGATCATCCGCATGCAACGCCCTGATAACCGTAACCTTTGGATCTTAGACGGTACTGTTGCTGAAGTCTATGAAGGCGCGGATGGTTGGGAAGCTTCCGTAAAAGTTTACGGTATTCCACGTTACCCTACCCAACTTTTCGAAGCCGGTGCTTATTGGATCATCTTTATTATTCTCGCCCTATTGTATTTAAAGCGTGCTGCCGGTACTAAACCAGGATTCCTTTTAGGGCTATTCCTCACACTTGTTTTCGGTTTCCGATTCTTCATTGAATACCTCAAAGAAATACAGGTGAGCTTTGAGCAAAACATGAGTCTGAATATGGGGCAATGGTTGAGTATCCCATTAGTAGCCATCGGATTATTCTTCATTTTTAGAGCACAAAAACATCATAAACCTTCGACATGAACGCATTCAGAAAATACGCCGTTTGGATTGTAGGCCTTGGCCTTGCCGCTTTCATTATTCCTTCAGTGGTTGGGAGCTTTGGCAAATTCAATGAAAACACAAAACCTTCGGTTCAACAACCCGCAAAGCCTTATGAACCCGCCTTTCGTATGGATGGAACGGTATGGGCAGTAAATGAAAGCGATACTACTGCAATTTTCAGAACTGAGTTTGCCAAATCGCCAGAAGCAATCGAAATAGGCATGATGTACAGAAGATCAATGGACCTCGATATGGCCATGTTGTTCTTTATGTCTGGTGGCGATCAACCTAGAAGCTTTTGGATGAAGAACACTATTGTACCACTTGATATCATCTACATCAACGCAGATCACGAGGTAGTAAGTATTCAAGCTAATGCAGAACCCTTCTCCACAAGAAGCCTTCCTAGCGCTCAGCCAGCATCTTACGTTTTAGAAATCTATGGCGGTGAAGCTACAAATCAGGGCATCAACATAGGCACCAAAGTATATTGGTCAGATAAGCAGTAAAAAATCACTCTGCCTCAATATTTTAACTATCTTTGCGCCCTCAAAGCATTACAAACATCTAATACGATTTTGACATGTATCTAACTAAAGAAAAGAAAGAAGAGATTTTTGCACAGTACGGTGCATCAGCTCAAGACACAGGATCTGCAGAAGGCCAGATCGCATTGTTTAGCTACAGAATTAGTCACTTGACTGAACACTTGAAGAAAAACAAAAAAGACCACAACACAGAGCGTTCATTGATCGCATTGGTAGGAAAGCGCAGAAAGTTGCTGAACTACTTGAAGAAAAATGACATCGTGCGTTACCGCGCAATTGTTGAAAAGCTAGGCTTGAGAAAGTAAGCTTCACAATAGAAACGACAAAAAGGCAATTTTTACAATTGCCTTTTTGCGTATAAAAAGTATCTATTTTAATTATATATGATTCCTAAAGCAATTACTGAAACTATCGTACTTCCAGACGGGAGAGAGATTACGCTTGAAACCGGGAAACTGGCAAAACAAGCGGACGGCTCTGTTGTCGTGAAGTGTGGTGGTACAATGCTGTTAGCCACTGTCGTGTCTAGCAAAGAGGCGAAGGACGGTGTAGACTTCCTTCCGCTTACGGTAGATTACCGTGAAAAGTTTGCGGCCAATGGCCGAGTACCAGGAGGCTTCCTCAAGCGTGAGGGTCGTCCTTCAGACAACGAGATTTTGACCATGCGTTTGATCGACCGCGTATTGCGTCCTTTGTTCCCAAAGGATTACCACGCTGAGATCCAGCTTATGATCCAAATGATTTCCTACGATGAAAACGTAGAAGCAACTTCTCTAACTGGTTTGGCTGCATCAGCAGCTATCGCAGTGAGTGACCTTCCATTCGATGGTCCTATCTCAGAAGTTCGTGTTGGCCGTATCAATGGTGAATTAATCATCAACCCAACTCCTGCACAAGTGAAGGATTTGGAAGTGGATATGGTTATTGGCGCATCAATGGATAGCGTCGTAATGGTAGAAGGTGAGATGAAAGAAATTTCAGAAGAAGAAATGGTTGAGGCCATTAAGTTCGCTCACGATGCCATCAAGGTTCAGATTGAAGCGCAATTGAAACTTGCTTCTCAAGTAGAGAAAGCTCAAGTAAAGCGTGAATACTGCCACGAGACACACAACGAAGAAGTTCGTGAGGAAGTAATGAAACTTACTTACGACAAAGTATATGAGGTTGCTAAAAGCGGAATGCCTAAGCACGAACGTTCAGCCGCTTTCAAAGCGGTATTGAATGAATACCTAGAAGGTAAAGACGAAGAATGGTTGGCAGCAAACACTGGTTTTGCTAAAACTTACTTCCACGATGTTGAGTACAAGGCCATGCGCGACATGATCTTGAACGACGGTCAGCGTTTGGATGGACGTGATACAACTACTGTTCGCCCGATCTGGTCAGAAGTAGATTACTTACCTGGAGCACACGGTTCAGCGGTATTTACACGTGGAGAAACTCAGTCTTTGACTAGTGTTACTCTAGGAACTTCTTTAGATGCAAACAGAATTGATGATGCAACCTTTACAGGTGAGGAGAAATTCTACTTGCACTATAACTTCCCTCCATTCTCGACTGGTGAAGCGCGCCCTATTCGTGGCGTTAGCCGTCGCGAAGTAGGTCACGGTAACTTGGCACAACGTGCTTTGTACCAAATGGTCGATCCAGAAAACCCATATACTATCCGTGTGGTAAGTGATATCCTCGAATCAAACGGTTCGTCTTCTATGGCAACAGTTTGTGCGGGTACCTTGGCATTGATGGATGCAGGTGTGAAAATGGTTCGCCCTGTAAGTGGTATCGCAATGGGATTGATTTCTGACGGCGAAAACTACGCGGTATTGTCTGATATCCTAGGTGATGAAGATCACTTGGGTGATATGGACTTTAAGGTTACAGGTACAGAAAAAGGTATCACTGCTTGTCAGATGGACATTAAGATTAAAGGCTTGAGCTACGAAATCTTGGTGAAGGCATTAAAACAAAGTCGTGAAGGTCGCCTACACATCTTGAATGAAATCCTCAAAACCATGCCAGCATCTCGCGAGCAATTGAAACCAAATGCTCCGAAGATTATGAAGTTGACCGTGAAGAAAGAATTCATCGGTCCTATCATTGGTCCAGGTGGTAAGAACATTCAAGGTATTCAAGCAGATACAGGTACAACTGTAACTATTGAAGAAATTGAAGACAGAGGTCATATCGAAATCTCAGGTAAGGATTACGACATGATGAACAAGGC
>CAJXTR010000046.1 GCA_913060465.1 uncultured Cryomorphaceae bacterium
TTTTGCCCGGTCGAGGTCATCGTTGATGATGATGTGATCAAAACCTTCGGCTTGGCTCATTTCCCAGGCTGCTTTGTCTATTCGCTGCTTTATTTTCTCTGGGGAATCTGTTCCTCTGGCGATAAGACGACGTTCCAATTCTTCCACACTTGGTGCCTGAATAAATAGCGCTAAAGCACGGTCGCCAAACTGCTTCTTTAAGTTTAACCCGCCTACGACATCAATATCGAAAGCTACGGCATGACCCTTTTCCCAACTTCTTGCCACTTCACTATTCAAGGTGCCGTAATAGGTGCCTTCATAGACTTCTTCCCACTCCAAGAACTCACCACGCTCGACGCGCTCTTTGAAAGACGCTGCAGAGAGGAAGTAATAATCAACGCCCTCTTGCTCTGCGCCACGAGGTGCGCGCGAGGTTGCACTTATGCTAAAAGCAAATCCGGGCACTTGGTCTAAGAGGTAGTGAACCAAGGTGGATTTACCGCTGCCAGAAGGAGCGGAAAAGATGATAAGCTTGCCTTGATCTGCCATAGTGTGCATGAGAAGTTTGTTGCAAATTTAATGGGATGTGGCTGCAATGCGTTGTAAATTAGAAAGGAATTCAACCTACAGCCGCCATGAACGTAATCGAAACCGTTGCGTTGACCAAATCTTATGGTCAGCAAAGAGGAATAGACAAGGTCAGTATAGCCGTTAAAAAGGGAGAGGTTTTTGGATTTATTGGGCCTAATGGTGCCGGAAAATCAACAACCATACGTACCCTGCTCGGACTGCTCCATCCTACCAGTGGATCGGCGCTGCTTTTCGGTGAGGATGTGGTAAAACAAGGCCACTTGCTTCGCCAAAGAATAGGCTATTTACCGTCTGAGGTTGATTACTATGCAGAAATGACCTCGCGTGAACTTTTGCATTACCACGCAGATCTCTTCGGTATTACGGGTGCTGCGAAAAAGATTGAGGATTTGGCGCAATACTTTGAGTTGGACCTGGATCGGCCGATCGCGGATTTGAGCTTCGGAAATAAAAAGAAGTGTGCCATCATTCAGGCAGTGGTCCATGAACCAGAGTTGCTGATACTAGATGAGCCGACTTCCGGTTTAGATCCGCTGATGCAGAATAGGTTTTTTGAGTTGTTGGAGCAGCGTAATGCCGATGGAACCACCATCTTTTTCTCCTCACACATCCTGAGTGAAATTCAACGAATGTGCGACCGTGCAGCCATTATCCGGGACGGTGAAATTACCGCGGTGGAGGATATTACTACGTTGCTTTCTAAACAGATGAAAAAGGTGCGGCTGGTCTTACAAAATGACGACCGACCTGAGCTTCCCGAAGGTGCTAAACACGCTGAGTGGATTGGCAACAAGGTGCACTTCGATTATGTTGGGCCGACTCAGGAATTATTGGGTTGGTTGAATCAACAATTGGTCCTTGACCTTACCTTGAGTGAGCCAGATCTCGAAAGCATTTTCATGAACTATTATAGACGATAAGGGCATTATGAATACGGTACTTTTTCTCAAAGAACTCAAGCGAAACCGCAAGAATACGCTCATTTGGTCATCAATAGTTTTGGGGTTCACTTTGATGATTTTAAGCATTTATCCGTCCTTCTCACATATGGGCGAAGACATGGTTAAACTCATGAGCAATTTGCCCGAGGAATATGCCAAGGCCTTTGGGATGGATGAGGCGACTTGGAGCTCCATTATTGGCTTTTACGCGACCTATTATGGCATTTACATCACTCTGTTGATGGGCATTTACACAGCCTCTACAGGGGCGACAATCATCGGTAAAGAGGAACGTGACGGTACGGCTGAGTTTTTGCTGACGCGGCCCATTTCGAGAGGATCGGTGGCAGGCACTAAGCTTGCCGTTCTTCTCACGCTGTTTGTTATCGTATATGCCGTTCAGACCCTAGTTGCGATTGCAGGCATGACGGTCTTCGCCGATACTGTGAATTGGGATGCCTTTGTAGCGATGCACATTCATGGATTCTTCTTGATTGCTTTTTTCACCTCAGCAGGAGTGTTGATGGGCTCTGTGCTTTCGGTGAAGTTGAACTACATGGGTCCAATTGTTGGATTGATCTTTGGAACCTACTTTTTGAATGCCATCGCCAGTGCATCAGATGCCGTCGGGTTCTTGGCTTATTTCAGCCCATACCACTATATGCCACTCACCCTTGAGCAAGGCGAATTAATGATCGACCTATGGGCATGCTTTGGGTTCAGTATAGCGAGTGCAGCAATGCTTGTATTTAGTTACAAGCGTTATTTGAAAAGGGATATCGTAGGTTAAAGTGTGTTCCCTACCTGCTCCTTGATTTTTTCCAGCTCGTCTTTCATCTCTACGACGAACTGCTGCATAGGTGCGTAGTTACTCTTTGACCCCAAAGTATTGATTTCACGCCCCATTTCTTGAGCGATGAAACCAAGCTTCTTACCGCTGGCGGCGACGTTCATAGTTTCGCGGAAGTACTTTAAATGGTTCGCAAGACGAACTTTCTCTTCGTTCACATCGAGCTTCTCAATGTAGAAAATCACTTCTTGTTCGTATCGATTGTGGTCAACTTCCATGCCTTCGAGGCCTTTGAGTAGCTTCTCACGTACGGCCTCTAAACGAGCCTTTTCGTGCGGTTCTATACCAACCATAGCCGCCTCGATTGCATCTAAGCGCTCTTCAAAATCTTTGGCGATGGAAGCACCCTCTTGCGTTCTGAATTCATTGAATTGATCCAATGCCTCATTCAAAAGGGATTGTAGGAATTCCCACTCTTCATCGCTCAGTTCGTTTTTTGCACTACCAAGTACGTCCGGCATGCGCATTACTGCAGCAATAAGATCTCCTTTGATACCCACCTCACGCTCTAAGGAGGTAAGTTGTTCGAGGTAAGACTTCGCTAGGTCCATATTGATGGCGGCAGCACTTTCAATGCCTGTTACCTCAGCATAAATGCTGATATCAATCTTACCACGTAAGACTTTTTCTCCCACGATTTTGCGAATGGCCAATTCCTTCTCGCGGAAGATTGGTGCAACGCGTGCATTCAAATCCAAGCCTTTGCTATTAAGACCTCTGATCTCTACGGTGATTTTCTTTCCGGCGACTTGGCCAACGGCCTTGCCAAAGCCTGTCATGCTTTGAATCATGGGAATAAATTTTTGCTAAGGTAGAAAAACCAAGCCAAGCCTAGCTTGCGATTTTCCGCCCATAAAAGCTTACGAAATATACCCCGGCGAAAATACAGAGTGCACCCCCTAGCATATTCAAAGACCAGGGCTCATCGGCAAATAGTAAGCTCAATATACTTGCGATCAACGGCTGTAAGTAGATATATGCCCCAACCGTTGCTGGATGAAGGGTCTTTAAGGCGATGATATTTCCGAGGTAGGTTAAAAAGGTGGTGCCGATGATTACATAGGCCACAGAAATGAGAATGGGCTGGTCCCAAAGGGCCCAATCTATGGTTGGAATTTGTGGCCCCCCAAAAGGCAGGACGAGAAAAATTCCAAAGGTGAAGACCCATCGAATGACAAAGAGTGCATTGTACTTCGACATGAGCGGTTTGACTATGACCAGGTATACCGCATAGCTCGTCGCATTAATGAGTACAAAGAGATTGCCTTTTGCCACATTACTTTGAAAAAGGCTACCTAGTTCCCAATTAGCCCCTGAAAGTATAAGCCATAAGGCACCCACTGCTCCCAAGGCAATACCTATGAATTTAGGTGGAGTAATACGTTCTTTTACAAGTAAAGCACCTACCAACAGTACAGCAATAGGACCGCTTACCATCATAATAGAGGCGTTGACAGGGGTGGTGATCTTCAGGCCCTCAAAGAAGAATAGTTGGTTAGTGGTTACCCCGAAGGCTGCGCACAATATGAGTCGAAGAAGGTCTTTTTTTGGAAGCTTGTAAATGCGATTAGATCCCGACCATGGACTCAACAGCCAAAAAAGAATAGCAGCGCCGGTGACGCGGAACTGAATAAAGGCGCGGGGCGGAACAGCGGCTTGCATGGCATTCTTTGCAATAAGAAAAGAGGCGCCATAAATCAACGCTACACCGAGCAGGGCCAGGTGCGCAACAAGGATTGCTCTTTTAGAAGGTAGGGTCATTAGCGGTTTAGCGCGGCAGCAGCGGCTTCTACAACAGCCTTAGCATTGCCAATGAAAATTTCCTCATTCAAGATAAGTACGGGTCGCTTTAGGAAGGTGTATTCCTCTATGATGAGCTGGCGAATTTCGGAGTCGCTTAGGTTTTTATCCTTTAGGCCCAATTCTTTGTATT
This sequence comes from uncultured Cryomorphaceae bacterium, assembly GCA_913060465.1. Classification (GTDB taxonomy): domain Bacteria; phylum Bacteroidota; class Bacteroidia; order Flavobacteriales; family Schleiferiaceae; genus UBA10364. The sequence continues at coordinate 4,298 of CAJXTR010000046.1, forward strand.
TGCGTGCACGCTTGGAAAACAATGCTTCAGCGCTTCCCGCAAGTTTAATCATGAGGTCCACCTGTTCAGCCGACATTGGCTCGGTTTTGATGTCTTGCAGGGTACATCCTTCAGTGTTCCATTGTTTTAGGATTCGCTGGCAAGTATCACAGGTGCTGAGGTAAAAAATATGCTTCATTACAAGGTTATTTTGCGAGCCATGGAGCTGGATCTTGGATGTCGGCATCTTTCCAAATCCCGAATTGGACCATGGTCTTGCCATTTTCATCCGTGAACGCCTGGCCAATGGGTTCCTTGAGGCTTATGAGGTCGCCTGATTTCACCTTCACATTAATCAAGTTGCTGTACACGGTGAAGTAGTTACCATGGCGTACCAAGACCATAATATTGGCTCCTGGAATAGGTACAACAGAGCTTACCTCTCCTTCAAATACGGAACGTACGATGGCACCGTCATCCGTGCTGATTTCGATATGTGGGTTATCGACCATGACCCCTTTAACAATAGGATGCTCGTGCTTACCAAACTTCCCGGTAATGAGTCCACGTTCGACCGGCCACGGCAGTGCACCTTTGTTCGAAGCAAAGTTGTTTGCGAGCGCTCGGGCCTCAGGCGTCATAGCGTATGCAGGTCCATCATCGCGAACATCTAGTCCCTTGTCCTTGCGTGCCTTATCGATCAAACTTTTAAGCGCCTTGTTCGAGGTGCGTGCGGTAAAATCTTTGCCGGAAATGAGCCCGAGTTCTTTTGCCTCTTCCTCAAGTTTACTGCGCTCTGCACGTTCTTTCGCTTTGCGCATTTCCTCGGCTATAATACGCTTGATCTGCTGCTCTAACTGCTGTACTTCGCGCTGTTTCTTCTGTATATCACTCTTGAGTTCCGATTCCTTACTCTTGAGTTCCTTAACCGTTTCCTGTTGTTCGTTAGCGTCGGCTACAAGCGCAAGTTTCTCGCCTTCCTGTGCTTGCTGTATTGCAACTTTCTCTGCCTTCTGAATGATGAGCACTTCCTTTTCTTTTGCTAAGGCTTCTTGGGCGGCTGCTATTTGCCCAACTTGCTGAGCGCGGTAGCTTGCCATGTCTTTGAAATACTGCAATCTTTTCGCTGCTTGGCTAAAGGATTTTGCGCTTAGGATGAATAGGATTTGGTCGGTTGGACTTTGTTGGCGCTGAGCCAATTTTATTAGCTGAGCATAGTCCGCTTTTAAGCTGTCCACTCGTGCATTGAGCTCAACGATCTCTTGTTCTTTTTTAGTAATGCTTCGATCAATGTTGCGGATTTGTCGACCCATGGTGGAGATGAGCTGTTCGCGCGCTTGAATCTTTTGGTTTAAAGTTTCAAGTTCATTGATACTTGCCTGACGTGTGCTCGCTGTCTTAGCTAATATGGTGCTTGCAAGATCAATCTGGTCCTGCAATAAAACCCGCTGGCGTTGCAGTTCCTCCTTTGTTTGTGCTTGCACTGCGAGGCTCAGCCCAAAGAAAAGTGCTATGATCGTAAGAACCCGCATCTAGAAACTAAAAGGGGTATTGTACGGACCTTCTGTTCGAATGTCTGTGATTTCAATGACCACTTTGTACTCCGGCCTTGATACTAGAGTGAGTTCAATCCGCTTAGGATACCTTGTTCTTTGGTCCCATTCAAGGTATTTGATTTGGGCAATTTCTGCAGGATCTTGAATGATAATCTCAGCCATGAATAGGTCGCGGTCAAGTGCTGCTCGAACTTGGCGGTCGCTGCCTAGAGAATAGTCAGACATCCATAAATCTCGGTCTGCGTTGAATCGGTATTTTAATGCTTCATCCCAGCCAATAAGTTGCCCCCGTAAGATCCGATTGAGGTATTGGAAAGGTACTTCGATGCCAGTTACTCCTGCAAGGTCAGATGCCGATCCGGTCCAATCCAGTCCCAAAAGCGTTGAGGTAAAGGCTGCACTATCCTTAATTACAATGGCCTTACCAACACGGAGCCCAATCATATCGTCACTTATGGCTGCCCAAAGGATGCTATCTTGTTTGGAGCGGACTTGGACCTTGAAGCGTTGTTCGCCCTCTGGTGTATAGGCCGTGATTCTCGCGAAGCTTTGGGTCCAAGGAAAGCCGTCTTCGAGTAGGATTTTCCGAGAGACGCCGTCGTTGATTTTTTCTCGTTTGAGCGGGTTTTCAGGGCTGATCGGCTTACCACAATTGGTCAACATAAGTGAAGCGCCAACGACTAGGGCGATGGTGCGAATCATGTGTCCTATGGAAAGGCCTTTACTCATTCCTTAGTTGCTCAACTCTTTTGCTTTTTGGCGGTAATCATTCGCCTTCTCCACATTTCCTAAGGCTTCTTCAATGGCCGCTGCATGCCTGAAAATCACGGCATCGGGGCTTGTTCGAAGCAATTGCAAAGCTACACTGATTTTATCCTGTGCTTCAGCGTACCTGCCCAATTTATACAATACCCATGCCCAAGTATCTAAATACGTTGGCTCGAGCGATTGAAGATCATTAGACTCAGCGGAAAGGGAAAGCGCATATTCTAGGTTCTGCTCCTTAGTAGCGAGGTCCCAGGCATAGTTGTTCAGGTTGGCAGCACTACGGTCTAGGACCAAGGCTTTTTCGTAGGCTTCGGAACCGGAGGAAACCGAATCTAGTTGGAACCATGCTGTTCCCGCGAGTGCATAAAGCCCTGCAGCCATTTTTGGATCTAAAGTCAAAGCTGCACGCTCATTGGCAATTCTGGCACAAGATTCAAAGGATTCAATGGAATAGAATTCATAGGCTAGGGCGTCCATGATTTCCCCCTGGTCTTGGAAGTTGATCTCGATGAGGGTTAAAATTAATAATCCACTGCGCCAATCCTCTAATTCCTTTGAAAGCGCATAGGCCATTTGATAGCGTTCGTAGTTCGTTGGGTCCAATTCTATGGCCATTAAATAGCCCTCTAGTGCCTCATGAAAACGTTGATTTTGCATGTGGATTTCAGCATTCAATAGAATCCACGGCAAGGTCCCATCATACTTCTTTTCCAACACCGGATAAACACGATCGAACAGCGCTCGAAAATCCGGGTTTGCTCGGTTCCCATAAATACTCACGACCACGGGCATCAAATCCTCTACGGGAACGCCATCTAGCACAATGCCTTGCTCCATGTGGTACATGGCTAAAGCAATCTTATTGTTCTTTTGGGCAATACGCGCCAGCTCCATGTGCAACGCGCCATTCGAAGGGAAGGTACGCACTGCTTTTTGAAGGGTTTTCAATGCTTTCTTACCCTTTCCGTTCCCGTCATAAAACTGACTCAGGAGCCCATAGTATTCCGGTACTGTTGGGTCTGTTTTGATGGTGTTCAGCAAGACTTTTTCAGCCCCTTTTGCGTCATTTTGTTGAAGGTGAAGGCTTACTTGGTCACTGACCAATTCAGGTGTGTTCCCATATTCTTGAGCCACAACATCCAAAACGCGAAGGGCATCGTTTAACTCATTTCCTTGGAGGTATACCCCAAAGGCGTCGAACAAATAATTCGGCTGTCCCGGCTGGAGTTTTGCTAGTGCCTCAAAGGCCGCTCCAGCACTCTTGGTATCGCCCATTTGCTTTGCGCATTGTGCCTTGAGTCGAAGCATCCATGTATTTTCTGGATACATCTCCGCTCCATTACTTGCGTACTGGAAAGCTGGATAAAGGGACCCTTGTTCAAAGTGTAATCGGGCGAGCTGGTAATGTGCAGCTTCAGCATACTCGGCACTTTCAAGGAGCATTTCATACGCTTCAATGGCCAGCATAGCACGCCCCGTCAAGCGATATGTTTCCGCTTGATAGTACGTATTGCTTAATGCAGAAGGCCCCTCTTGCGAAGGGCCCTGAGCAAATAAGGTTGCTGAAAAAAGAAGCGCCTGGACGGCGACCAGCCATTTCTGCATTAGTCCATAGTTGAATAATCTCCTACAGATAGCGAGGTCCAATTCCCATCTACATGGGCATGGTTACCTATCATGCTGTTTTTGAGATTAATGTTTTTAATAGTGCTGTTGGTTTGAACAAGCGAACCTTCAATGGTCGCGTCTTCAACTACACAACCTTCGCCCAAACTCACATGTGGTCCAACGGTTGCGTTCTTCAAAACAACATTAGATCCGATGTAGCAAGGTTCGACGATCGTTGAATTCTCCAACGTGATGTTCTCTCCGCGGAGTTCTGGTTTACCTTCGAGGTATCCCAACATCTTTGAATTCGTTTCCACGGTGATGGCCTTGTTTCCACAATCCATCCAATCATTCACGGTGCCTGGCTTGAAGACTTTGCCTTGCTTGAGGAGGGAGCTCAAGGCGTCGGTTAGTTGGTATTCGCCTTTGTCCATGATGTTATTGTCGAGAATGTATTTCAATTCTTTGCGCAACCCCGGACCGTCTTTGAAGTAGTAGATCCCGATGATGGCCAAATCTGATACAAACTCTTGTGGCTTCTCCACGAAGTTGTTGATGGTGCCGTCTTCTGCGAATTGGACTACACCATAAGCTGACGGATTATTGACCTGTTTTACCCAAATAACAGAATCTGCTTCTGTATCTAGGGTAAAATCCGCACGGAACAAGGTATCTGCAAAGGCAACGACAATCTCATCGTCCATGCTATCTGCAGCACAGTGAATGGCGTGCGCCGTACCTAGTGGCTTATCTTGGTAGTAGATGCTGCCTTTCGCACCCAAATCTTCCGCCACCTTGATCAGGTCTTTTTCTACCTGTTCGCCGAAATCTCCGATGATAAAAGCGATTTCAGTCACCCGCTTATCGCCACAAACGGAGACAATGTCCTCCACGAGACGCTGAACAATAGGCTTTCCAGCAATAGGGATTAGTGGTTTCGGAACCGTGAGGGTATGTGGGCGCAATCTTGAGCCCCTTCCTGCCATGGGTACGATAATTTTCATCTGTCTATAGGTTTTATTGGTTGTTTCTTATTGTTTTCCAGTACTGCCAAAGCCGCCTTCGCCGCGGTCGGTCTCATCGAGATCTTCCACAGCGTCCCACTGGAATTGCGAATACTGTGCCACGACCATTTGAGCTACGCGCATGCCGTCTTCAACGGTGAAGGGCTCGCGGCCGTGATTGATTAAAAGTACACCGACATCCCCACGGTAATCGGCATCGATGGTTCCCGGGCTATTTAGCACGGAAATACCGTGTTTGTAGGCCAATCCTGAACGAGGGCGAATTTGAGCTTCGTAACCCTCCGGCAAAGCCATCTTAATTCCTGTTGGAATGAGTGCGCGGTCCCCAGGTTGCAAAACCACTGGTGCGTCGATATTAGCCCGAAGGTCCATGCCCGCACTTTGCGCAGTTTCAAACTGAGGAAGCTCGTGCTTACCGGTGTAGTTAACTTTTATTTTCATGTCGAAATGCGAATTTAAAGAGTCCACGGCGTTCTACCATGACCATAACCATAAGATAAAGCCCGCCAATGAGCAGCTTTAGGGCAGTGTTCGATATTCCCGTGTAATAGATTACCCAAACAACGGCGGCAGCCCCTAAAACAAAGGCACTGAGTTTGGCCCAATTATAAGGTACAGGATAGTGTTTTTGTCCCCAGTACATGCTCGCGAAAAACATCCCGGTGTAGGCTATCAAGGTGGTAATTGCGGCACCTAAAATCCCCATGGCAGGGATAAGAACGACGTTGCCAACGACCGTAAAGGCCAACCCGACGAAGGTGATGTAGATGCCATATCGAGTCTTGTCGCTGACCTTGTACCATACGTTGAGGTTAGTGTTGATGCCTAGAATGACATTGGCTAACAAGAGGATGGGCACTAAATACAAACCGACCCAAAATTTCTCGTCCACAAAGAACTTGAGGAAATCGAGCCCGGCGATGATCAGTACAAAGCCAACGCTCATCACCCAAGTAAACCCTTCCATGACTTGGGCCATCTTTTTAGGGCCTTGGTCAGTTTTTGCATTGCGGAAGAAAAACGGCTCAGCGGCGTAACGGAAAGCTTGGTTAAACAAGATGAGGAAGATGGAGATTTTGTAGACGGCGCCATAGGTTCCCACACCTTCCGCCCAACTGTTTTCAGGCAAGAGGTATTTCAATAATTGGCGGTCGAGCATTTCGTTTGCAATGCCCGCTAGGCCTCCAATAAGTAGGGGAATACCGAACTTCAATAACGTCAAAACGTATTTGCGCTCCAAATGCAATTTGAACGGGAAAAGAGTCGGGATGAGCAGGCCAAACATGAGCAACGACGCCCAGAAATTCGCAATAAAGATGTAATCCACCCCGCGTAAATCATGCATCCACCACCCGGCAGATCCGTGCTGCTCCCAGAAGGCAGGTAGGAAGATGTACAGGTTGATAGCAACGTTAGAAAGGATCAGGGCCAATTTTATCCCGGCAAATCGCCAGGCTTTATTCTCGCGACGCAATCGTGCAAAAGGAATGGCACTGAGGGCATCCAACCCTAAAATCGCAATCAAATAGAACAAGTAATGCGGCGTTTCTTCGTAGCGCATGGCTTCGAGCAAAGGTCCCTGCCCTAAAAAGGCAAAGGCGGAAATGGCCACCAAGGCAATACCTATCATAGTAACGGCGGCACCAAAAACTTTCGGTTCCTCAAAGCCTTCCTGCTCGGAATACCTAAAATAAGCCGTTTCCATACCAAAGGTCGCAATGACAATAAGGAAGGCGATGAGGGAGTAAAAGTCAACATTTACGCCGTATTCAGCACGCGTCAATACTGCCGTTTGAAGCGGCACCAACAAGAAGTTGATCATCCGCCCCAAGATGCTGCTTAGTCCGTAGATGGCCGTTTGACCGGCCAGTGCTTTCATACCGTTACTCACACCTCAAATATAACCTTTGGTCGCTACCTTTGTAGGGAATCAAACATGAACTCATGAACAAGTTCTCTCCCCTTTCTCTCATTGTAACGATGGCTTTTGCCATTCAAGTATCTGCGCAGGAAGTACCTGTAGATTTGAGCGCGACAAAGCGTATGGAAAGCGATCTGTTTTTCCTCTCGTCCGATTCTCTCAAGGGCCGTAAACCCGGAACTGTAGAGGCGGATGTGGCTCGCGATATGATTGCTGGACGCATGAACCAATTGGGCATCGAACCCATGGGCGAAAATGGTTATTTCCAAAAGTTCCCAGTACCGGAATACGCGGCAGTAAACTATGGCGCCACCAAACTTTGGATAGGCAAAGCGCACTTAGAGGGCCACGTAGATTTCTACCCGGTTTCCATCAGTGCCACTGTAGGCCTTGCTGAAGAAAAAACCATCTACGTAGGTTATGGCATAACTACAGAGGACGGCAACTATGACGATTTCTCAGGGCTAGACATCGCTGGCAAAATCGCGGTCATGAATGTTAGTTCACCCGACGGTATACACCCGCACAGCGCCTATGCCGCTTACCACAGCCTAAACCAACGCGTGGCCAACCTCGTAGAAAAAGGTGCCGTTGGTGTCCTTCTGATCAACCCAGACGGCACCGCCTCGGATACCAAAGAATTCTTCAAGAGCATTAACGCTTCTTCCGTACCCGTTTTCTTCGTCCGCAATGAAAAATGGGCTTCAAAACTCATGAAACGTTCACAAAAAACAGCCATGGCGGTGTCCATGTCGGAGCGTTTCAGCGACGGCTATAACGTCATCGGTTACATCCACAATAACAAACGCAAAACCGTCGTGCTGGGTGCCCACTATGATCACCTTGGCATGGGCGGTGAAAACAGTCTTTACAAAGGACCCGCTGCAATCCACAACGGGGCAGATGATAACGGCTCTGGAACAACCTTGCTCTTGGAAGTGATGCGCTATTACGCCCAACGCCAAGACACGAACTACAACTACCTCATCCAATTTTATAGCGCGGAGGAATTGGGCCTTATCGGTTCAAAGTACTGGACCAACAACCCAACTTTCCCACTGCAGGAGGTTGCCTACATGATCAATAGCGACATGGTGGGACGCTTGCGTGAAAACCGCCTCCAACTTTCCGGAACGGGTACTGCAGCAGAATGGGACGAGATCCTAGACACACCTATTCACGGTTTGGACATCAAAAGAGATCCTGCCGGTGTAGGACCGTCTGACCAGACCTCCTTCTACTACAAAGACTTGCCGGTATTGCACCTTTTCACAGGAACCCATGACGATTACCACAAGCCAACCGACGACGCGGAAAAGATCAACTACAAAGGCATGGCGAAACTCGCCTCGCTGATCTATACCATCACTGCGCGTACGGCGAATTACGACCAACTCACTTTCCAAAAAACCACTT
>CAJXTR010000047.1 GCA_913060465.1 uncultured Cryomorphaceae bacterium
CTCAAGCAACTCGATTTAGAGCATTTCCCGGAGGCTGAGTCCTTGTTGATGAACTCCATCCGAAGCTCAGTGGACAACCCCAAACAGAAAGGAAAGAGTTACTTGAAGTTGGCGGGCATTGCTTTTGATTTTCGCGATTTTGTTCCGGCACAGGCTTATTACGACAGCGCCTTGACCGTATTGCCTGCGGGGTATAAAGGACTCGACACCCTACAAAATCGCAAAATGGTCTTGGATGAATTGGTGCTTGCAATCAACACCATTGCACTTGAAGATAGCCTTCAGTCGATGTATGGAATGAGCAACGCTGATTTGCGTGAGAAGTTTGAGCGGTTTATAGAGGCAAAAAAGAAGCGTGAAGAAGAGGCTGCACGAAGAGCGGAGTTAGCAGAGATGCGGGCTGAGCAAAACGCACTTTTAGCAAATGCAGGACCTCAAGCTATTGGTGGTGGCCAATGGTACTTCTACAACGCTTCAGTTCGAACGAGCGGCCTTGCATCGTTCAAAAAGACTTGGGGCGAGCGACCACTAGAAGACCACTGGCGTACCAAGGAAAAACCATCGCAAGGCTTTGGAGGAGGCGTTGATTTAGCGGAGGTTGGCGAAGAAGGCGATAGTACTGATGTAGTGCTGCCCTCCAACGATAATTCGGTTGAGTACTACATGTCTCGAGTGTTGCGCACTGATGAGGATTTCAAGCAGAGTTTAGCTCGAGAAGCCGCTGCAAAGGCGGAACTAGGGTTCATTTACAAAGACGGATTGAATGATTTGGTGGCGGCCGATTTAGCCTGGCTGGACTATCTAAAGGAGTTTGAGAGCTATGCACAGCTTACTCCGAAAGTGCTCTACGGCGTGTATTTACTGCGCGGGGAGCAAGAAAAATTGGACGACCAAGAAACCATTAGGTCTAAGGTTCTAAAAGAATACCCAAACAGCCCATATGCAGCGTTATTAAGAGGTGAGCTACGAGGCCCGGAGGTTCCCCTTGAAGAGCAGGAGTCCTACGATCGTGCTTTTGCTGCCTTTACTTCGTCGAATTTAAAAACAGCACAAAAGGAATTGGACACCTTCAATAAGCGTTATCCAAGTTCAGTGCTCAAGGCCAAGTCATTACTCTTGCAGGCCTTCATCGATGGGGGCAAAGGCAACGAATCCGAAGTGATTACGGGCCTAAAGCTCGTGGTTAAGGAATACGAAGGAACAGAAGAAGCGGCCGCAGCGAGCCAAATGCTTGCTTTGTTGTTGGATGAAAACAAAGGAAACACGGAGGACTTTAAAGGGGTTGGCGATCAAAAGGTCCAGAAAATCGACTTCCCAGACCAGCCAAATGCACCACATAAGTTTGTCTTAGCTATTCCAGCGGAGAACGCAAATATTAATGACTTGCGGAACGCCCTAGCCGACTTCAACAAGGAACATTTCAAGTTTGATAATCTGCGTATTCAAAACATATTCTACGATCAAGCAACCCAACTCATCATTATTAGTGGCCTGAGAACCAAGGAGAAAGCAGAGGTTTATTTAAATACTTTTAGTACTTTAGGCGGCCATTTAGAGCAATACTATCCCGCAGCTGTTAGCGAGGCGTTTTACATCAACAATCCAAACTTCGGCAAAGTATACAGGGACAAGGTTCTAAAAGAATACTTACAACACTTCAAAGCACTATGATTTCATCAGCAAAGAAATATCCAGAACAAGCACAAGCCTCAAACCGAATTCTAATGGGAACCAGCATCGAAGGAGATCTTCTTTCGGACGGTGATGTTCGCATCGATGGCAAGGTTAAGGGCACCGTAAAAATTTCCGGAAAGCTTGTTGTTGGAGAACACGGCGTAGTTGAAGGTGAAGTAGAGTGCAAAAACGCTGCTATTGCAGGAACAGTAGAGGGCACTTTTAAAATTGCTCAAACCCTTAGCATCGCACAGTCAGGCAAGGTGAGCGGTCAAATTCACACAGAAAAGCTCTCTGTTGAGCCGGGTGCTGAATTAAATGGCTCAGTTACCATGGGAGCGGTAATGCGCAAGGTCTCTAAAGAAGAAGAGAGTAACGCCAAGACGGCTTAAGTAAAATCATCATGGCGGACAATAAGTTTTTACGCTTCAGCTCTTTGGGCGTACAAATGGCTGTCCTTATCTATTTGGGGTCCGAGTTGGGGAAGTACCTGGACGTTAAATACGAGTCTGAAAAGAATATCTACACCGCAATTTGTGTAATGTCAGCTGTAGCTATTTCTCTTGTGCAGCTCGTTCGTGAAATGCCGAAAGATGAGTGATCTTTTCAGAACAGCATTGCGATTTATCATAGTACTGGCCGCTGTTGCCCTTCTTAGCCTGCTGCTTCACGCCCACTTCACCCAATTCCCGATCAATGGCATTCTTGGAGGAGCATATCTTCTAAATACAGTGACAGCTACTACCATATTCATTGTCCTTGTTCGCCTTCGCGCGAGATATTCGGAGCAATTAGGTTTTGTCTTCCTTGCCGGCAGTGGGCTTAAATTTTTACTCTTTTTCTTATTCATGTACCCCTTCTTTCATGCCGATGGTGAGCTCAGTCGAACGGAGTTCGCGACGTTTTTCATTCCCTATTCCATCACAACGGGCATAGAAACAATTGCATTAGCAAGAATATTAAACCGATTGTAAGTGCGTAATTGGACACCTTAAGGTCGTGTCAAACAATAATTTAGGTGGATTTTCAACAGCGTAGCCAACTTCTGTTAATATCTGCAAATAAATAGGCTCATTTCTTTTAGGGGGAGGACATTAAGTATTAATTTTGCATCGATTTTTAGCCGCTTTAATTCCGGATAGGGAAATGCACACTTGTATGAGATCTAAGTTTACTGTCTTTTTTGCCCTCGCAGGGTTCATGTTTATCACTGCTCCAGCGGTTGCTCAAGACGAAAACCACGAAGAACTTCATCACGAACAAGCACATGTTGAAGATGCGCATCACGAGGATGCACATGCAGCAGAGATGGGCGCGCATGACCACCACCAAGAAGGAGCACACGACGCAGAAGATCACGGTCATGGCAATGCGGGTGATAAAGACATCAAGACTATCATCAAAGAAACCATTGATCACCACCTTGCTGATTCATACGAATTCCACATTACAGGCCCGGTAGGTTTCCCACTTCCAGTTATTTTGTTTGACGAAGGAATGAAAGTGTTCTTGTCGTCAAAATTCCACCACGGTGAAGCGGTAGCACACATCGGTGATAAGCACTATGTCTTGCACCACGGTAAAATCTACAGCACAGACGAGGCGGGAACTTTGAACTACGACGAGCACCACCACCCAACAAACGCGAAGCCATTAGATTTTTCTATCACTAAAAACGTTTTCATGATTTTAGTGATGGCAATTTTCATGTTCTTCTTGTTCTCAGGTGTTGCTAAGTCGTACAAGAACAGTTTGGTGCCGAGCAAATCCGGAAAGTTCTTGGAGCCATTAATCATCTTCATACGTGATGAGGTTGCCATCCCAAATATTGGTGAAAAACACTACAAGCGCTACATGAGCTTTTTGCTCACTATCTTCTTTTTCATTTGGTTTTTGAACCTTGCTGGTATGACACCACTAGGTGTGAACGTAACGGGTAACATCGCGATCACGCTTTCATTGGCATTGATGACTTTCATTATTACGCAAGTGAGCGGAAAGAAAGATTACTGGATGCACATCTTCTGGATGCCAGGGGTGCCGGTATTGATTCGTCCGGTTTTGGCGGTGATTGAGCTTATCGGCTTGGTAGTAAAACCATTCTCATTGATGATTCGTTTGTACGCAAACATGCTTGCAGGCCACGTAGTTATCATGAGTATTCTTGGATTGATCTTCATTTTCGGAAGCTGGGTAGCTTCAGTTCCGTTCTTGGGATTGACTTTATTCTTGTCTGTTCTCGAGCTATTAGTAGCAGCATTGCAGGCATATATTTTCACAATGTTGGCTTCTCTGTACTTCGGCGCAGCCGTAGAGGAGCACGACCATCACTAAACAAAGAGTATTAATTAAATTTTATATACTATGGAAATTCCAACTATTGTAGGTGCAGGCTTGATCGTAATCGGTGCTGGTATGGGTATCGGTAGAATCGGTGGTTCAGCTATGGAAGCTATCGGTCGTCAACCTGAAGCTTCAGGTAAAATCCAAACAGCTATGATTATTGCAGCTGCACTTATCGAGGGTATCGGTTTCGCAGCGCTTTTCGCAGCTTAAGACAACCAAAAAGGAAGGTGCAACGGTTGGTTGCACCTCCTTTTTATTTCCTTAACTATAGAATTTGATTGTAATCAAAAAAAATGGAAAAGCTAATTAATGATTTTTCGGTAGGCCTATTCTTCTGGCAGTCTGTGGTATTCATCTTATTGATTCTCTTGTTGAGAAGATATGCTTGGAAACCAATCTTGAATGCAGTTAACGAAAGAGAACAAAGCATTGAAGGTGCATTGAAAGCTGCAGAAAAAGCGCGTGAAGAAATGAAGGCGCTACAAGCAGATAACGAAGCTATTTTGAAGGAAGCGCGCGAAGAGCGTGAGCGTATCTTGAAAGAGGCTCGTGATATGAAAAACAAGATTGTTGCTGAAGCTAAAGAAGCAGCCACTGCAGAAGCTGATAAAACAGTTGCCGCTGCAAAAGCGACTATTGAAGCTGAGAAATCAGCGGCTGTTGCAGAATTGAAAAAGCAAGCAGCAACATTGAGCATTGAAGTTGCTGAGAAAGTATTGGGTCAAGAACTAAGTTCTGAGAACAAACAAGCGGAAATGATTGGTAAAATCATTGACGACGTGAAATTCAATTAATAGAAAAGATGAATTACCCAAGAGTCGCTTCACGATACAGCAAAGCTTTACTTGATTTGGCTATTCAATCGAATACCTTGGATCAAGTAAGTGCTGATGCTACTGCGTTGAGAGGGACCATTGCTTCTTCCCGCGAATTGGAGCTCTTGCTTAAGAGCCCTATCGTAAAGGCAGATAAAAAGCAGGCCATCCTCAAAGAAATCTTCGCAGGTAAATTCTCTTCATTGTTTGAGGAGTTCGTGATGCTCCTGACCAAGAACGGTCGCGAAGGCAACCTTAGTGCCATCTGCGAGAAGTTTGAAAAAGATGTTCTAGCACACAAAGGTATCGTTGAAGCACATGTTGTGACGGCGGTTGCTATGAGTGACGCAGATAAGAAAAAGCTTAGCGATAAGCTAAAAAGTCAATTAGGTAAAGAGGTATTACTTACCGAGCGTGTAGATGCGTCAGTGGTAGGGGGCCTCAAGCTCCATGTTGATGGATACGAGATAGACAATACAATAGCAGGAAAGCTTAGAGCGCTCAGTAACGCACTTTTAAGCTAATAACAGTACAAGAAAACAAAGACCTTAAATAAAGGATCATGGCAGAAGTAAATCCAGCTGAAATTTCAGCAATTCTTAAGCAACAGCTCTCTGGTTTTGACGGAGGTGCAAACCTACAAGAAGTAGGTACCGTATTGGAAGTGGGTGATGGTATCGCTCGTGCATACGGTCTTACAAATGCACAATCAGGTGAGTTGGTAGAATTTGAAAACGGTCAAAAGGGTATCGTTTTGAACCTTGAAGAAGATAACGTAGGTATCGTATTGCTTGCGCCTTCTACAGATATCAAAGAAGGATCTACAGTAAAACGTACAAACACTATCGCATCTATCAATGTAGGTGAAGGTATGGTGGGTCGTGTAGTAGATACCTTGGGTAACCCAATCGATGGTAAAGGTGAAATCGCAGGTACAACTTACGAGATGCCACTAGAGCGTAAAGCTCCTGGGGTAATTTACCGTCAGCCGGTAAACGAACCAATGCAAACCGGTATCAAGTCTATCGATGCAATGATTCCTATTGGTCGTGGTCAGCGTGAGTTGATCATTGGTGACCGTCAGACTGGTAAGACTACTGTTGCCATTGACACCATCATTAATCAGAAAGAGTTCTTCGACAAAGGTGAGCCAGTATACTGTATCTATGTTGCTGTAGGTCAGAAAGGTTCTACCGTTGCGGGTATCGCTAAAACGTTGGAAGATGCAGGGGCATTACAGTACACGACGATTGTTGCTGCGAACGCTTCTGATCCAGCGCCGATGCAGTTCTACGCTCCATTTGCAGGTGCTGCCATTGGTGAATACTTCCGCGATACAGGTCGTCCAGCATTGATCATTTACGATGATTTGAGTAAGCAAGCGGTAGCCTACCGTGAGGTCTCTCTACTTCTACGTCGTCCTCCAGGTCGTGAGGCGTATCCAGGTGATGTATTCTACTTGCACTCAAGATTACTTGAGCGTGCTGCTAAGGTGATCGCTGACGATACCATTGCAGCACAAATGAACGACCTCCCTGAGTCTTTGAAAGGCATGGTAAAAGGTGGCGGTTCTTTGACGGCTCTTCCAATCATTGAAACACAAGCTGGTGACGTTTCGGCGTACATTCCTACGAACGTAATTTCTATTACTGACGGTCAGATCTTCTTGGAGGCTGATTTGTTCAACTCAGGGGTTCGTCCTGCGATTAACGTAGGTATTTCTGTATCTCGTGTAGGGGGCTCTGCTCAGATTAAGCCAATGAAGAAAGTATCGGGTACGTTGAAACTTGATCAAGCGCAGTACCGTGAACTAGAGGCATTTGCGAAGTTCGGTTCTGACCTTGATGCTGCTACAATGGCTGTAATTAACAAGGGTGAGCGTAACGTAGAAATCTTAAAGCAAGGTGTAAACGCTCCTATGTCTGTAGCACATCAGGTGGCGATTATCTACGTAGGTACGAAAGGTAAATTGAACAAGGTGCCAACGAACAAGGTGAAGGCCTTCGAAGTAGCACTTATTGAGTACATGGAAGCAAACCAGAAAGCTGCCCTAGATAGCATTGCAGCGGGTAAGTGGACAGATGCTGAGATCGCTGCGATCGAAGCTTCCGTTGCTGAGGTTCTGCCTACGTACGAAGCATAAAATGAAACTTAGCGCTGCGCCTAGGTTCAGCGTCTAAATATTCCCAGATATGGCGAATTTAAAAGAGCTAAGAGTTAGAATTACTTCCATTGGTAGCACAATGAAGATTACTTCTGCCATGAAAATGGTAAGTGCTGCTAAGTTGAAGAAGGCACAAGACGCCATTGTTCAAATGCGTCCGTACGCATCGAAGTTGACTGAAATTCTTCAAAAGGCTTCAGGTACTTTGGATGCAAGTGAAAATGCATTTGGAGAAACGCGCGATGGCAATAGTGTACGTCTTGTTGTCATTACGTCTAATAGAGGTCTTTGTGGTGCATTCAACTCAAGTGTTGTTAAGGCTGCTAAATTGTACATGGAAAACAACCCAGCAGAGTATACCATCTCAACAGTTGGTAAGAAAGGCGGGGAGGCATTTAAGTACGACAAGCGTCTTGTTAGCCGCAATGTTGGCCTGTGGGATGAAATCACTTTTGACGGCGCGAAAGAAGAGGCAGAATCTTTGATGAATGGCTTCTTGGCAGGGGATTACGATAAAGTAGTATTGGTGTACAATGCGTTTAGAAACGCAGCCGTACAAGAGCCTACTACGGAGCAGTTCTTGCCAATCGCAATGGACGAGGTTGCAGGTGAAAGCACAGATACAACCGAGTACATTTACGAGCCAGGGAAAGCCGAAATCTTAAAAGATTTGATTCCTACATCTTTAAAGACACAGTTCTTTGCGGCTTTACTAGATGCGAATGCTTCTGAGCACGGTGCACGTATGACAGCAATGCACAAGGCAACAGATAACGCCAAAGCATTGCAAGGCGATCTTAAGTTGGAATACAACAAAGCACGCCAAGCTGCCATTACCAACGAAATCCTCGAGATTGTTGGGGGTGCGGACGCATTGGCCGGATAAGAACTACTTATTCAACCATAAAAGAAGGCTGAGTTTTTTGCTCAGCCTTTTTCATTTTATCTCATTTTGATTCAACGCGTGAATAGTTGAAAAGATTGTGTGAACTAGGTTCTTTAGCGAGTGTTAGAGTTTTGTACATTAGACATGAACAAAACCATTTTCTAAACCAATGACGCAATCCAAACTTTTGGAGAAGGAATTTATTAGCGTTGCTGAATTGATGCAGTTATTCAGTGTATCGCGCGCTACAGCACAACGCCTAATTAAATCTGGAGAGATTCAGAGTGAAAAGTTAGGTGGTAAAGTTATTATTCCGACCCAGCCAATTAAAGAGAAATTTAATCTCGAGAAATAGTTCTGCTATACCTGCTGAGGTACTAGTCCAATGTTCTAAATTTAGAACATGACTTTTCTGACCCTTCGCGTCCGTACATTTTTATTTATGTTACTCATTATCCTGGTAGCTTTTGTGCTAACCGGGACCTTTAGTTTGTACCACTTCAGGGCAGAGAACAAGCAGTATCATTTTGAACGGCTAGAGCGAAAGGAAAGCGCTATCGTTAGTCATATAGATTACATCACTAAGGAGTTACAAGGTCAAAACTTGACCAACCCAGAATGGCGGGAGGTTTTGGCAGAGCGACTTCCAGAGATCAGTTCGGTTCACCATTTAGACCTGGGCGTATATTCAAAGCGCGGTGAGTTTCTTGCAGGCAGTTTATTGTATACCAATGATCCTAAAACGCTGCCATCAACGATCACCGTGGACGATGCTGCCAAG
Source organism: uncultured Cryomorphaceae bacterium (assembly GCA_913060465.1). Classification (GTDB taxonomy): domain Bacteria; phylum Bacteroidota; class Bacteroidia; order Flavobacteriales; family Schleiferiaceae; genus UBA10364. The sequence continues at coordinate 8,667 of CAJXTR010000047.1, forward strand.
CCCGGAAATGCGGTACCCTTAAAAATTGTAGAGCGCCCACCTTACCTGATCGGAACAAGAGAGTTAAGAAACGCTTCTGGAGAACTTGAACTCATCGTCCGCGTCCCTTACGAGGTCAGCGCTAACAATATCCCAGATGAAGATTATGAATTCTTAAGACAACTAGCTTTCATTTATGTGGCCCTGTTTGTGCTTGGCATTTTCATGGCGTTGTTCCTATCGAATTATATCAGTAAAAACATGCGTGCGGTTTCGGAGCGATTAAAAGAATTCCGATTAAACCAAAGCAACGAAAAGCTCGAATGGCGCTTCAAAGACGAGATAGGTGAGCTTATTTCAGAATACAATATCATGGTTGAAAAGCTCGAAAAGACAGCGGTAGAATTGGCCCAAAGTGAACGCGAAAGCGCTTGGAAAGAGATGGCGCAACAAGTAGCTCACGAGATCAAAAACCCGTTGACTCCCATGAAGCTTACGCTGCAAATGATGCAGCGCGAAAAGGAAGTCGAGGAACTTCATGAAATGGCTGGAAATCTACTCGAGGAGATCGAATCTTTGAGCCATATTGCGGAAGCATTTTCGCGTTTTGCTCAAATGCCAGATATGCGTTTGGAAGCTGAAGATGTTAGTTACCTAACGAACCGAGCGGCTTCGTTATACCTGGATCAAGGTGTTCAGTTTGTTTCGACAGGCCCGCTGCATGCGCGTGTTGACAAGGAGCAGTGGACACGCGTCATACATAACCTTATCAAAAACGCAATCCAGAGTATTCCTAGTGATCGTGATCCCGAGATTGTCGTGACCGCGGCTAAAGCAGATGATAAGGCCATGATTAGCGTACAGGACAACGGGGGCGGTATTCCAAAAGAGATGCAGCACAAGGTCTTCGAGCCGAATTTTACAACCAAGACTTCAGGTATGGGCTTGGGCTTGGCGCTGGTAAAGAACCTAGTCAATAGTTTTGGTGGAGCAATTGGCTTTGATACCACTGCGAAAGGAACCACATTTATTATCGTATTACCACTCATGAACCCAAAGCAGAAATAAAATGGAATTTTTACTATTAGAGAAAAAGGCAGGCATTGCTGTACTGACCATCAACCGTCCACAACAATTAAACGCTCTGAATAAACAAACGCTAAGCGAAATCAACACAGCTTTCGAGTCGCTTCGTGAAGATGATGCGGTAAAAGTGGTCATCTTAACAGGCTCTGGCGAGAAGGCGTTCGTTGCCGGCGCGGATATCAAGGAGTTTGCTCATTTTAGCGGTGAAGAAGGTTCGGAATTGGCAAAAGAAGGTCACATGACCGTTTTCAACCTCATTGAAGAATTTCCAAAGCCAGTGATCGCTGCTGTGAACGGGTTTGCTTTGGGCGGTGGTTTAGAATTGGCCATGTCTGCCCATGTCCGTATCGCCTCAGATAATGCCCGCATGGGCCTTCCAGAGACTTCTCTTGGCGTTATTCCGGGTTATGGTGGTACGCAACGTCTTCCACAACTTGTCGGCAAAGGCCGCGCGCTTGAAATGATCTTTAGCGCGAAGATGATTGATGCCGCGACTGCCTTGAGTTACGGTTTGGTGAATCAAGTAGTTCCTCAAGAAGAGCTCATGCAAGCAGCAGAAGCAATGGCTCACTCGTTTATGAAAAACAGCATTGTGGCCATGGGATTTGCTATCGAAGCAGTAAATGCTGGGCTTCTTGAAGGCTCCGTAGGTTATGATGTCGAAGTACAGGCTTTTGGCGATTGTTTTGAAACTGAAGATTTCAAAGAAGGAACTTCCGCATTCCTTGAGAAACGCAAGCCAAATTTCCCTGGCGCTTAATGGCAACGAATTGGCTTGAAGTCTCGCAACAGCAGCGTGTCGATGTAGAAGGCCAATTGTCCCCAAACACGGAACACCTGTGGATTGGGTTGCACGGCTATGGCCAATTGGTCCAATTCTTCTCTCGTCATTTTCGAGACCTAGTCAATACACAACGCGCCTTCGTATTTCCACAAGGGCCACATAAGTTTTACCTCGAAGGCGTGCACGGTCGCGTCGGGGCTTCTTGGATGACCAAGGAAGATAGGCTCGTTGATATCCAAAACCAATGGAACTACCTCGACGAGGTTATTGCATGGGCTAAAACTCAGGCGCCAAATGCTGCTCTACATTTTGTTGGGTTCTCCCAGGGGGTAGCTACTGGAATGCGTTACCTGGGCAATGGTAATTTCACGCCTGTGAGCTTCTTGGCGTGGGCTGGATCGTGGCCGCCGGACTTGGAGCCACAAGGTGTAGAAGCACTGAAGTCTACTCGATTTAAAGGTTGGTACGGCTCAGAAGATTCCTTCATTGGAGTAGATAAACAAGAACAGATCATCACACATTACCGCGAAGAATTTGCATTGGAGATGGATTGGGACCGTTATGAAGGCGGCCATACCTTCGACAAGGTTATCTTAGCGGAAGCCATCACACAATTGGAACAATAACTATGCACGAATCACACGCACTCATCAGCAACGACGCGACACTTTTTGGTATTCTAGCCGCCATGCTTGGGGTCATTTTCTATACCTCACAAAGCAGCAATCCGGCGTTTAAGAAATTCTATAGCGTCATTCCAGCGCTTCTGTTGTGTTACTTCTTGCCGTCTTTACTGACCACGTTCCAAATCATTGACCCGAGCGAGAGCCGATTGTATTTTATGGCCAGCCGCTACCTGCTCCCTGCGGCATTGATCCTGCTTACTTTAAGTATTGATTTTAATGAGGTCGTGAAGCTTGGCCCTAAAGCCTTGATTATGTTCTTTACCGGAACCGTTGGGGTCATTATTGGCGGACCACTCAGCATCTTATTTTTTAGTGTCGTGGCACCAGATGTTGTTGGCGCGAACCCAGAGGAGATTTGGCGTGGGATGACAACTGTGGCGGGATCCTGGATAGGCGGTGGAGCGAATCAGGCCGCGATGAAGGAGGTCTTCGAGGTGAGTGAAGATATCTTCAGCGCCATGGTGACGGTGGATGTATTGGTGGCCGAACTTTGGATGGCGTTCTTGCTCATCGGCGTGGCCAAACACAAGAATATTGACCGAGCGTTTAAAGCAGATGCCACGGCAGTGGATGCCTTGCAGAATAAAATGGAGGCCTACACGGCGAGTATTGCGAAGGTGACCTCATTCAACGATTTAATTTTCATTTTGGCCTTGGCCTTCGGTGCAACGGGATTGGCGCACTGGATGAGCGATGGTATTGCGCCCTACATTGCCGAGAATTATCCTGTATTGTCCAAGTTTAGTTTGACCTCGGGATTCTTTTGGTTGGTAGTGATTGCGACTACCATTGGGATTGCGCTCAGCTTTACTAAGGCTCGAAACTTGGAAGGGGCAGGGGCCTCGAAGGTGGGCAGTGTTTTCATTTACATCTTGGTGGCGACCATTGGAATGAGCATGAACGTGATGGAGATTTTCCACAACCCGGGTCTTTTTGGTGTTGGGTTAGTGTGGATGGTCATTCACGTAGGGCTGATGTTCTTGGTTGCGAAAATTATACGAGCGCCGTATTTCTTCTTGGCGGTGGGCTCGAAAGCGAATATTGGGGGCGCCGCGAGTGCGCCTGTGGTGGCGGCAGCGTTCCATCCGGCGCTCGCACCAGTAGGCGTGTTATTGGCCGTACTTGGCTATGCCTTGGGAACCTATGGCGCCTATATCTGTGGATTGTTAATGCAAGCTTCGGCCGGCGTTTATTAGTAAAGAATGCGATTGGAGCT
>CAJXTR010000048.1 GCA_913060465.1 uncultured Cryomorphaceae bacterium
TTGAACTGCTCAACTCCCATAGATTTTCATCTTGATCAACAGTCTTGATTACAAAGGAGCGTGCGAGTTTTCTAAGATTCTCGTAATCAAGCTCTTCCTCAGGACGCACATACTCTTGCAGTGCCTGAAATATAGTCGCATAGTCTTTATCCAAAGACATGGAGAAGTTGGTTTAATGGTAATTGGTTATCACAAGGTATAAAATCTTAGGTGTAAAAAAATCTACATACTCAAAAAAATCTCAAATGCGACACCAATGGCTTATGATTGAACCTTTTTAACAATAACCTGTTGAAAAGTAAAGAGTTACAGCATTATTAGATTTCGTAACTTTAAGCAGTGTTAATACTTAAATACCTACAAAATGAAAAAAGTATGCAGTATTAACCAAGCCATTAAACTCTTTAAAGGTGACCTCAAAAGGGTTAGTTTATATTGCAAGGAGAAAGGAATAAGCATTTCAGAGAAAGCGCTTGAAGCGCGTTTGAAATCCTTGTAAAAAATCTAGGGCCGCTTCAAGCGGCCTTATTTTTGTTCTAACTTTCGCATCAAGAATTTTAACTCCATGAAGCACGTTTTCGCTTTTCTATTCGCTGCCTTTTTGCTTGTCTCTTGTGCAAGTCCCAAACGCAGCCTTTACGATACTGCCGGTTCTATGTATGGGCAAGAATGGACGTATATGGGAACCATCATTGTATATCCTGATGTGATTTACAGCGATAAAATTACCGCGGCGGACAAAACCAGAGAATTGGTCTTGCATGATGGGCTAATCACTTATGATAAAATGCTTTATGAAGCGCGCAAGCAATATGGAGATTCGGTTACTATTGCAAATATCCGTGTTTACACAGAGGAATTTAAAACGCAATGGTTTGGTAAAAACGCCGAAGTTCAGGCCTTGGTAGATGTCATCTATGTGACAAAATAAATCCTCGCTCATGAAGGATTTTGACCGTTTCGTTTCGACGAGTAACCTTCACGAACTTATCGCAGAAGGTGAACATGAACAACAGGATTTTAAATACAAGATCTCAGATGCTCGGAAAATAGCACGTACACTCAGTGCTTTTTCGAACACTACCGGAGGTAAACTCTTGGTCGGCGTTCGAGATAATGGCGTTATCGGTGGCGTCAAAGATGAAGATGACATTTATCTTTTGGAAAGTGCGGCCCGTGTATTCTCCGTTCCGGAGATTGAATTAACGGTACAATACCACGAAGTGGACGGAAAGCGAGTTTGGGAGGTAGATGTTCCTGAAGGCAAGCATAAGCCATATAAGGTTGACGAGCAGGACGGCCCCAAGGCGTATATCAGAATTGATGATGAGAATAAAGTTGCAAACGCCGTATTAATTGAAATGTGGCGACAAGAACAAAGCAACGACAGTAAACGACCTGTTCAATTTTCCGACCGAGAACAACGCCTAATTCAGTACCTGAAAGATTATGAACGTGTAAGCACCAGTAAAGCCGCAAAGCTTATGCAGTGCCCTAGAAACAAGGCCGTAAATACACTAGCTCGCTTAATACGTTGGGAAGTCATCAACTGGGACATTGAAGACGGGCAGTTTTTCTGCACTCTTCATTAAAGGTAGAGGTGCGGATTAGGTACTGTACGAAGTGCCCAGTTAATCAGAGTGTTCAACTCATCTTCCTCTTCCAATCCTCTGGCTATTCCAGCCTGTTCCATTCCTAGCGTCAAATGATGCAATACAATCCCACAGCTCACTGAAACGTTGAAACTTTCAACGAATCCCTTCATGGGAATGTAAATGAGTTCGTCTGCCATTTGCTGAATTTCTTTAGAGGCTCCCTCCTGCTCATTTCCAAAGAGTATGGTAGCAGGCACTTTAGGATCTATCTCATGCAATGGCTTCGCCGTAGAATCGAGTGCCGTAACGTACAATTTTCTTCCTGACGATTTGAGTCGTGATCCCCATGTCTCAGTAGCCCCTTCATCATAGGTATTAAAGAAATCTACATCGAGCCATTTCTCCACTCCTTTTGAAATGCCACTGCTAACATTAAATCGTTCTTGTTTGTCGTAAACATCCACTCTATGTACACCGAATGCATCAGCTGTACGCATCAAGGCTGAGGCATTTTGAGATTTCATCATATCCTCAAGAGCCAATGAGATGTGTCGGGTTCTATATTTCACCTTTTCAGCAAACAACGCTCGTTTATGGTCGGTTAGAGCTTCGCTAAGCTTTTTGTAGAATGCTCGTTTTGATGCAATATCTAAGTTCTTCCAATCCGACATGGCTATTTTCTTTGTTTCTTTGCGTTGCTCAAAAATAATAGAGATGCTCAGTAAAATCATTCGTTTAGTCGTAACAGCTGCCATTTTTGTTTGGTCTATCCTTCAATTCGCTGATGGCGAAATAGGCAATGGTATCGCTTTGCTCTTCCCTGCAGCGATAGTATTGTTCACTTATTTTAAGAATGAACGTATTCTATTGGCACTCTATCATATGCGCAAGAACGACGTCTCTAAGGCAGAAAAAGCTCTTGCAGGAATTCGCACTCCGGAGAAAAGTTTGGTAAAGAGCCAATTGGCCTACTACTACCTATTAATGGGTATGATCGAGAGTCAAAGAAAAGTAGGTAAGGCAGAGACATTGCTGAAAAAAGCGTTGAATACGGGATTGCGTTTAGACCAAGACAAGGCCTTGGCAAAACTGAATCTTGCTGGTATTGCGCTAACTAAGAGACGCAAGAAAGAAGCTCAAATCTTACTTACTGAGGTTAAAAAGTTAGATTCAAAAGGTGTACTCAACGAACAAACAAAGTACATCAAGCAGCAGATGAAACGAATCTAAGTAGTTACACGAACACTCCTACTACTCTCGTGTTAGGTACATAGAAATCTAACACGCTATGTACGTCATCGAGCGCATTCAAAAGCTCCCTATTACGTTGGAAGAAGCATGGGCTTTCTTCCAAAACCCCGCTAATCTTGCAACCATCACGCCAGATTACCTCGGATTCGACATCTTAAGTGAGGTTCCTGAGCAGATGTATCCTGGCCTATTCATAAACTACAAAGTGAGTCCGCTTTTTGGAATCAAAATGAATTGGACTACTGAAATTACTCATGTAGCTGCACCGAACTTTTTTGTAGATGAGCAACGTGTCGGTCCCTACGCCATTTGGCATCATGAACACCATTTCAAGGCCATTCCTGGCGGTGTTGAGATCCTAGATCGAGTAAACTACAAAGTGCCTTTTGGACTTTTGGGAAAATTGGTCCACCCCTTCCTAGTTAAGCCCAAACTTGAGGAGATTTTCAACTACCGATTTGAAAAGGCGGAAGAAATTTTTGGCAAATGGCAGGAATCGTAGGCATCGACTATGGCTCCAAACTAGCAGGAACCACTGTGTTGTGCCACTACGATGGTGTGGATTCGACGGTAAGGTTTTTTCAGAGTCAAAAGAAAGCATGTGCAGATACCTTCGTTTTGAATACGTTAGGTGAGTTAAACACAGTGATTATCGGTCTAGATGCACCACTATCATTACCGGGAGTTTACTCAGGCACTGAAGGTTACAATGATTACCATTATCGAAAATGTGATATCGAGGCGAAAGCCATGAGCCCAATGTTTTTAGGAGGATTGACCGCACGTGCTATGAAGCTAAAAAGTCAAATCTCTTGTGAAGTGATTGAAGTTTATCCCAAACAGGTTGCCATTCATTATGGATTAATTGAATTTGGATATAAATCTGAGAACCAAGCTATCCCAACGTGTTTAGAGATTCTATTTAAAGAGAACAACTTCCCTTTTCTAATGCCAAGCTGTGAAAATTGGCACCAATTTGATGCCCTATTGGCGATGATTGCCTGCTATCGTTACCAAAATAATCAGGCAAAGAGTTTAGGAGAACAAAAGGAAGGAATGATTTATTTTTGACCCATGGCAAAAGAAGAACAACGTCAATTCAACCCTATTGATCCAGAAAAAATCGCTGAAAATGCGAATATCCTACCATATGGATCAAGCGTTAGTGCTCCTGCTTTTAAGGCTGTTGACACACTCAAGAATAAGAGCTTAGACCTTAATGCCATGGAGTTGCAAACAGATATGCAACTCGATCAAATCCGTGCCCAGATTGAATTGTTAGCTGATCAAGCGAGAAAGATTCATGAGCGCAAAGCCCTCAGTGAAGAAATCTATAAAGCGCAAATGGGTTTTAAACCTGAAATCAACCATGTCTACTACCTCTACCGCAAAAGCGAAGATGTAAACGTCTTAAGTATGATTGCACCCCATGAATGGCGTAAGTGTCCACATGAATTCATGTATCAAATACGACTTCTTGCCGACCATACTTGGGATATCTTAGATTACAAAGATTGATGCTGAAATACGTTCATCACATTCATGGGCCGGAAAGCCCAACATTAGTATTACTGCATGGCTATGGATCGAATAAAGAAGATTTATTTGGCCTTAAACCATATTTACCACCTTTAAACCTGTTGTGTTTAGAAGCCCCTATAGCGCTTCAGCCATATGGCTTTGCTTGGTATCCTATTCAATGGGAAAATGGAGCGAAAATGATTGACAGCGATGATGTCCTTGAGGCCACTGAAATGGTGGAATCGAGCATTTCCCAATGGAAAGAGCAACATGGTATTCTCGGAAAAATTTTACTAGGCGGATTTTCACAAGGTGCAATTACCAGTATCCGCATGCTTCTTAACGGTTTCCAAGCAGAGGCCTTCGTTTTGATGAGCGGTTATGCTCTACCTGAATGGATGGATGAATTAAAGAATCTCAGCAATCCTGCGCCAATTTATCAGAGCCATGGAACATCTGACCCTGTTATACCATTTTCTTGGGCCAAAGCCACAGCAGAAAACTTAAGTCATTTGCCTTCCTACTCTTTTCATCAATATTCTATGGCACACAGCTTGAATGCAGATTGCCTTAAAGACATTAATGATTTCTTAGGACAAGTTCTTTAAGGTTCTAGTAATCAAAGCAGCCGCATCGCCCTTTCCATAGAACTCCTGAACAGGCATTGTAGCATTTTTTAATCTTTCAACGACTGAAATGATTTCTTGGGCAGGACGACTCAATGTAAATAGCTCATTTGCGCCAGAATCTACCAATTCAGTCCACTCTGTTTCATTGCGCAGAGTAATACATGGCTTATTCATGAAATAAGCCTCCTTTTGCAAGCCACCGCTATCAGTCAAGACTATTTGTGCTTTCTCAAGCAACCACAACATTTCAAGATAGCCTACTGGCGCTGCAGTGATAAAGTCAATGGAAATTCCGTTAGCTGTAATCTGTTGTTTCGTCGATGGATGTAAAGGCATCCAAACATTCAAACCACTATTATGAAGAGTATTCAATGTTTGAATGCGTTCCTTTAATCGTTCCGGATGTTTAACATTTTCCTGCCTATGCAGTGTAGCAAGGGCAAAGGGTGAATTAAAGGTATCGATATCGCCCATTTGTGCTGAGTGACGGGAAAAATCCTTGAACATTAGCAACGCATCGTACATCACATCTCCAACCGTTACTACCTTCTGAAATGGCGCTAAAAAACCCTCTGCTTCAATGTTTTTGTTAGCTTCTTCGGAGGGTGTAAAAAGAATAGTCGATAATTCATCCGTTTGAATCCTATTGATCTCTTCAGGCATCTCATCATTGAATGAGCGCAATCCTGCCTCGATATGTAACAAGGGAATGGCTAATTCATCCGCGGCCAATGCCCCAGCGAGTGTGGAGTTTGTATCGCCATAAACCAACACATAATCCGGACGAACCGACTCAAGAATTGGTAATAGGTCTTTACGAATGGAAGCGATCATCGCATCCCTATTTAATCCGCCTGCACTGAGAGTATAAATGGGTTTTGGAAGTCCTAATTGATCGAAAAACACAGCACTCATTGAATCATCATAGTGTTGCCCTGTGTGTACGATGTATTCTTCGATTCCTTGCGCCAAAAATGCCTTCGAAACCGGCGCACTCTTTATAAACTGAGGCCTAGCCCCAACTACGGTCAAAACCCTCATTAATTTTCCAACGCTTTTACACGACCATCTTTTAGCTCGTATGCCTGACCTGATTCAGAACAGGTTGCCATTCCATGTGCATCAAAAGTTAATCTATGACCTAAGGCGCTAACCCATCCAATCTGCTTGGCTGGAACCCCAACCATCAAAGCAAATTCAGGTACATCTGAAGTTACTACAGCTCCAGCTCCAATAAATGCATATGCACCTATGGAATTACCGCAGACAACTGTAGCATTGGCACCAATGGTTGCTCCTTTTCCAACGAGCGTTTTCAAGTAATTCTTACGTTCTACAAATGCGCGAGGGATATCGACGTTCGTAAAAACCATGGAAGGTCCTAAAAAAACATCATCCTCAAGAACGACTCCATCATAAACGCTGACGTTATTCTGGACCTTACAACCATTTCCGATGATTGAATTAGTGGCAATAAAGACATTCTGTCCAACATTGCATGATGAACCTATTTTTGCCTTCGGCATCACATGACTGTAGTGCCAGACTTTAGTGCCTTTTCCTATTTCAGCACCTTCGTCAACAGTTGCCGTTGGATGAATAAATATTTCCTCAATCATGGTTATAAAATGCTTCAATTGCCGCAGCTATGTATGAGACATCTTCTGTGCTCAAATGTTCTCCTATTGGAAGACTCAACACCTCTTGTACTAACGTATTCGTAGCTTCTAAAGTATAATTTGGTTCCCAGTGACGATATGCTTCCTGCTGATGCAATCCCATTGGATAATAGATCATAGAATCGATACCACTCTGCTTTAAATGTGCTTTAAGCGCATCCCGATCACCATTAGTAACGCGAATTGTATACTGATGAAGAATGTGTCCTTCATCGATATTTTGCGGACAAATAACCTGTTTTAAATGAGCTAATCCATCTGCATATGCCTTGGCTAAGACCTTTCTAGACTCAACGGAAGTGTTAAAGTACTTAAGCTTTACACGGAGTACAGCCGCCTGCAATGGATCCAAGCGTGAATTCACTCCAATCATTTCGTGCACATATTTTTCGCGCTGGCCGTGTTTAGCAATCTTTGATGCTAGGTTGAGTAGCTTCGTATCTTTTGACACTAGAGCACCACCATCTCCCATCGCCCCTAAAGATTTCGTAGGAAAGAAACTCAATGTTCCAAAGGCACCAACTGTTCCTGCGAATCGACCAGCATATTTACCAGAGGTCCATTTAGCTCCAAAGGCTTGGGCAGTATCTTCAACAATGGGAATTCCAGGAGCAATCTTCTCAATAGATTCAATATCCGCACAGGCCCCGTATAAATGAACCGCGATAATAGCCTTTGTGTTTTGAGTAAGTACTTTGGATAACGATTCTGAATTTATACAAAATGTACTTTTATGGACATCACACCAAACGGCAGTTGCGCCCAATAACCCAATGACTTCCGCACTCGCTGCATAAGTGAAGGCGGGCACAACAACCTCATCTCCAGGCCCTATACCTAGTGCCATTAATGCGATTTGTAACGCATCCGTGCCATTACCTACTGTACACACACCCGCATCTAAAAACCTTGATAGCTCGGATTCAAATCCAACGACTTCTGGGCCTCCTATGTATTGCCCACTATTGGCAACGTCCAATAATGCCTGATCCAACGAAGCCTTATACGGTTCGTGAATTCTTTGGAAATCAAGCATTTTTATGTTTCTCACAGGCTATCAATATTGTAGGTGCAAAATAGGCAGAATAGTTCGCTTTTATCATGGCAGTACCCACCTATAAGTAGCGATGACTTGTTTTGATTCAAAACGAAGGATAACCATACCTCGAGCCGTACCTGCATCGATGTCCATTTCTCGAGTACCGGAAGCTACATTCAAGGTCTGAATAGTTTGTCCTAGTTGATTGAGTACATGAAGCGTTCCTCCTTCTGAGTGCGGCAATTTCACAAGACCTTTTCCATCCGTGGATGGATTCGGCCAAACCAACAATTCTGATGCAACGGTGGCTAATGTGGTATTTGAGTCTATACTGGTTATAGAGCTTTCTGGACACAACCTCTGGGACACAATTAGCTGAGGATTGTACATCAAATGAACCGGCGTTCTACCTTTTATTAAATACGAACTTGAAGGTGTACTGAACGAATTGTAATTAGCTGATATTTGGTAGAACGCGCCAGCCTTAGTTAGCATGGCAGTCGAATCGAAGGAGCAAAGCAAATCATATCCATGATTAGATAAGAATGTATTATGTCCTTGTGCCAATTCTAAACCTTTGCATTTACCCGCACGAATAGCCGTGAAATTACTCCTAAATGTATTCCCTGCATTTCGCCCTAATTGCATTGTACCGTTTTCAGAAGCAAAGGCATCGCCATTATTAACAAACGTATTACAGGTTAGCCTGGATCGCATACCACGTGCCTCCACGGCAATGTGTTGGTTTGAGGTAAACACACAATTAGCAAGTTTAAATTCACCAGAGGTTCCGTTTATTAATAGGCCATCGTAACAGTTTTCGAATCGACAACTCGTGATGGAAAATTGTTTTACCTGCACATTTGCTCCGAGCTGACATCGTTCAAAATGATTTGCCTTAAACCCATCAATTCGTTTGAGTATTGTAGTGCCCACGATGCAGTTCGAAAAAGTCGACTGTTCTATGCTAGCCTTCATGCTACTCGATACCTGAAGTGCTGGGCTACCTCCAATAAAACTGCACCGTTTCACCAAGGTAGACTGCCCCATAGCACGAAGGCCACACCATTGTTTTTGGAGCGATTGATTGAAGGTTGATTTCAATAATTCTATCGATGACGAACAATTTATTGCACCACCCGCTACTAATTCCACATTGCAACGGTTAATGATCAAAACATCAAGGTGAGAGGGTAATGATAACTGAGTTTTCACAACAACCTTATGATTCTCAATGACAACCTTGTTTTCAGATTGAAATACACAATCCACACCTTTATCAAATACAATAGTTCCAGACCCAAGTGGTTTAAAGTTTGTCCCTTGTTCCAACTCAATACTTCCTTGGGCCGTAATGGTTCCATGGTTTAAATGTATGTTGGCCCCCTTCCCTACAATCATGCGTCCCCCTTCTTCTATAATGATTGCACTGCCTGGCCCTATATGTATTTCAGCATTTGAATGAATTACAATAGCGGTACCTCGTGGGATGCGAAGTTCCGCAGTCCTATTAATGGATTGGCCTATTTCAAGTCTGCCAAAAACATCCAACTGCCCCTCGTTGCATCCGTTTTTTAGGCTTACGCTAATGGATTGGATTGTATCGGCCTGAACCGTACTTGTCATTAATCCAATGGGACCCTTATGCCCTAAACGAAGGCAGCCATTTATGGCGATACTGGTTTGACTGAGTTGGTGTACGTAGGAGCTTTGGAGATTATGCTGCTGCGCGATATTGAACGTATCGACAATAACTGTCGGTACAGATCGGTAAATTCCATTGAATTGCTCCAATAGATAATGAATAATCTCTGGTGTAGTCTCAATATGCCGTTGATTATAATTGACACTATCTGTTAAACCTGGGGCGTAGATGGAATGAAAGGGTATCATTGCTTTATTCGTAGGAATCGCGAGCGTATCGTATTTATCACCTACATCCAATGCACTGAATGAAGGAATAAAACAATGGTCCGGACTGTGAACTGAAATAAAAGGATATTTGAAAGCTGATGGTGTATCAGTCAAGGAACCCGGTATTTCATCGTAGCCCAGAGGGAAGCTGGATTTTTTAACCTTACGACCTTGTTGAGCCGCACGTAATGCCAAATTTTGGAGTTGCGTATTCGTCTTAGTTTGCACTGCCTCTACCGCTCCATTCACTACACTTGAAGGAATAAAGGTGGCAATATTTCCAAGAGAATAAATCCATTGTGCTTTACACGCATTTGAAATGGATATCCACCGCATTCGTTGGTATCTGTAAGTATTCAACAACTTGGACCCCTCAAAAACAGTAGATTGTAGACCACGATGACCCTCGCTGCGCGTCCCAATTATTTGTACGTTACGAATCTTTCCTGTCCTATTAAACAGAAGAGTATCCTGGTTGGCACCTATGCGATGACCTACAGGAATGTCATTTGACCAACCATAGCTTAGGTACCTCGCTACTGAATCTGCTAAACCACTATACTGGCCATGAAGACTGCCATTTGAGATTGCAAATCGGTACAAGTTTGTAGGATGTTCCTCCCCTAAATCATCAATAAACTCATTACGAGTATTGGCTGCATTTGAATCATAATGGGTTACCAACATCTGCCTTGCCGCAGTTGACCCCAGTGTAATCTTCCAGGGGTTTGCTATAAGAGGTATGCCAGGGAATAATCGAGCTAAACTTTCTGTCGTTGCTTGCAGGCCAATCGGTATGAATGCACCATCATGTGGAGAATCAAAAGTCCCGTATGCTGCAACATTCAAACAGCAGTCCATCTCTTCCGCCTGTAGCAATGCATAACGTGTGATTAATCCGCCTAGGGAGGCTCCGACTACTGTTGTTGCGTTATTAGGCTGCTGCGCGTCGATCCATTGCAAGAGGTGCAACAGGGTTGCGGCATTCTGTTGGACGGACAGTTTACTCTCATAAAAATCTAAGTAGACTAAATCGAAGCCAGCAGTATTCAGAGAGTCCATTAGCCACGATAAAGGCGCCATATGTTCGTAGATCCTATCACCGTTGGAATCGAAAATATATCCGCTCCGAACTGCATTGTAGTTTAGGTATCCGTATGGAGTCGCTGTTCCTTCAAACCCTTCAACAATAACTATAGGTTTCGTGAGGGAATCGTTATTGTTCGCGTAATCGATAGTAATTCTAGCAGGTAATTCCGCTTTACCAGAGGAACAAAGTGGTTGTGGAAGGTCTATAGAGGAAATTACGGTATCAGATGGTGTGGAATTGAACACAACATTCACCCTGAACTTAGATTCGCGCCACTGCTGCCCTATCCGTGCTCGGATGCGAATGTACTTTGTGGACCATTCAGCAGAAGCGCTCGATACGGAATAATAGACCGTGTAATTCTGATCCGGATGAATCTGAATAAAACCATTGCCATCATCAAAGTCTGCCCAGTAAGCAGCGATAGTACCGACATTCTTTTGAATCAATGAGGACGGTATTTGAAAGTCAATGTTTGCTGTGCCTTGATCTACGTAAAATGTGCTCACATTTGTCCCAGCCAGGAATGCTTCTTTTCTATGCACCGATTGTGCTGCAGCGCTGTAGACATTGGATCGATTTAAGCTGTAGTTACCTTGCGGATCTAAATTGACAATGCTATCCGGGACTTGCCAGTATACTCCATCGTAATAGAGCTGCCCCTCATACAATGCATTAGAATCTAATTCATTGTAAGACATCCACAAGAGGTGGATAGGACAATCTGTTTTCGTTTGTTGAGTTCGATCTATTGGAATAATTGATTCCCAATCTACCATGTGTGGTGGCTTCCCTCCTGGTCGATTACCCGTAGAATCAAGGCGTTGACTAAGCCATAGATCTGCGTAAAGCATTTGAAAATCATTGAATCTAAGCTCTGCTGCTGGAATGGCCCCATCATATTCAGAGAGCTTGTAATAGTTTCCGAAGACCTGATATACGCTACTTTGATCGTGCAGGAAAAATGATTGAAACAATGTATTCGGAAGCTTCGAATAGGCTAAGCTAAATGAATCCTGAATTTGCGCGTATGCCTGAATAGCAAAGCATAGCGATAAAAGTAGGTGGCTTCGACGGGTAAATTTTGGCTTCATAGCGGTTCGTTTTGAATGATTACCCTAATAATTGAGCACACAGAACCGGCATTCGCAAAAAATGTGAAGAAGTACTTTTTTCCAACAAAAAACCCCGAGCCTGCGGCTCGGGGTTTTTAAGAGGTATCGCGGGCGCGTATTACATCGCGCCATCAAGCTTGGCTGCAAGAACTTGCTTGCTAGTAGCACCTACTTGCTTATCTACGATTTCACCGTTTTTGAAGATCAAAAGTGTTGGGATATTACGAACACCGAACTGCTGAGCAACTGCACCGTCAGTATCTACGTTCAACTTACCAACTACAGCTTTTCCTTCGTAGTCAGTCGCCAACTCGTCAACAACAGGACCAACCATGCGGCAAGGACCACACCATTCTGCCCAGAAATCAACCAATACAGGCTTATCTGATTTCATTACTACTTCTTCAAAATTCG
>CAJXTR010000049.1 GCA_913060465.1 uncultured Cryomorphaceae bacterium
GCGCGTGCCTTTGCATTCTTTGCATATCCAACTTGGATGTCAGGTGATAAGGTATGGATCAATACTAAAGGTGGTGAAGTAGTCGATGGATTCTCAGGAGCTACCGCACTAGGTGATCTTGCAACCACCGTAGGTCAAGGTATGGGCAACCCTGCAACGGATGCCGTAATGGCTCAGTTCGGCGCTGGTGGTCACTACTCGTTGATGAACGCATTCTTGGGACTGATTCCAGGATCTATCGGTGAAACATCAGCATTCTTGATCTTATTAGGAGGTCTGTTCCTTGTATTCAAAGGAGTGGGTTCTTGGAAAATCATGTTGAGCTTCTTCATGGGAGGCTTAGTTATGGCAGGAATTTTCAACGCCTTCGCAGTGAACGAATTCATGGGATTGAATCCTATCCACCAGCTTATGTTGGGAGGCTTCATGTTCGGTATGGTCTTCATGGCCACTGACCCTGTAAGTGCTGCGCAAACAGAAACAGGTAAGTACATCTACGGTTTCTTGGCCGGGTTCTTCGGAATCATGATTCGCGTATTCAACCCAGCATACCCAGAAGGAATTATGTTGGCCATCCTATTTATGAATGTAATGGCACCGCTTATTGACTACTACGTGGTAGAAGCCAATATCAAGCGTCGTGCAAAACGCGTTGCTCACGCCTAAACCTCTAGAATTATGAATGTAAATAGCAACGGATATACGTACACATTTGCTACCGTGATGGTGGTATTGGTGGCCGTATTGCTTTCAGCCGCTTCATTGGGGTTGAAGTCTAAGCAAGAAAACAACGTTAAGCAGGAGAAGATGCAAAGCATTCTTTCTTCAGTGGGCGTAGAAGTAGACCGCAGTGGTGCTGAAGAAGCATACAACACTGTGATTGAGAAAGTTCTAACCATTAAAGGTGGTGAGGTAGTGAGCGAAGACCGCGAAACTGGCTTTGCCATTGATATGGCAACTGCGATCAAATCGTCAAACATGGACCGTGAAGTTCCATTATATGTGGCGAACAAAGACGGACAAACATTCTACATCGTGCCATTGCGCGGTAAAGGTCTTTGGGGACCGGTTTGGGGCTTTGTGAGTTTAGAGAGCGATGGAAACACCGTAGTAGGTGCAAACTTTGGCCACAAGAGTGAAACACCAGGTTTGGGTGCGGAAATCACTACGCCAATGTTCACGGACCAATTCCCAGGAAAGAAAATTTCTGAAGCGGGCATGTTCCAATCAATCTCTGTAGTTAAAAAGGGAACCTCAAACGGCGACTACGCTGTGGATGGTATCTCAGGAGGTACTATTACGTCAAACGGTGTAAACGATATGTTGGCCGATTGTTTGGCGCCGTACGCAGAATACTTCAAAAACATCTAATGCCATGAGTACAGAAGTAAAACAAAAAGAGGCGTTGTTCTCGAAAAAGAACAGAAAGCTTATTTCTGATCCATTCAACGACAACAACCCTATTACTGTACAGGTATTGGGTATCTGTTCAGCACTTGCGATCACTGTGAAACTTGAGCCAGCAATCGTAATGTCACTGTCAGTGATGTTCGTATTGGCAGCAGGTAACGTGATTATCTCTTTGATTCGTAACCTTATTCCTAACCGTATTCGTATCATCGTTCAGTTGGTCGTGGTTGCTTCTTTGGTAATCTTGGTTGACCAATTCTTAAAGGCCTACGCCTACGATGTAAGTAAGCAACTTTCGGTTTTCGTTGGTTTGATTATCACGAACTGTATTATCATGGGACGTTTCGAAGCCTTTGCCTTGGGTAATGGTCCTTGGAAAGCTTTCATGGATGGTATCGGTAACTCTATCGGTTACGGTGTAATCTTGATTGCTGTAGCGTTCTTCCGTGAATTGCTCGGTTCAGGCACATTGTTAGGATTTAACGTGATTCCACAAAGCTGGTATATCAATGCTGAGACAGGTACAGGATTCTACGCCAATAACGGGTTCTTCTTGTTCCCTCCAATGGCCTTGATCGTTGTAGGTCTAATCATTTGGGCGCAGCGTGCGAAAAACACTAAACTCATCGAAGAAAACTAATCGCCATGTTTCAAGAATTAATCAATCTATTCGTTCGCTCGATCTTTATCGAGAACATGATCTTCGCATACTTCTTGGGTATGTGTTCGTACTTGGCGGTATCGAAAACCGTTAAAACCGCTGTTGGTCTAGGTATTGCTGTGACTTTCGTTTTGGTGATCACCTTGCCAGTAAACTGGTTGTTAGAAAACTATGTATTGCAACCAGGTGCACTTAGCAAATGGTTGGGTGCCGGTTTTGAAGATGTTGACTTGAGCTTCTTGTCATTCATCATGTTTATTGCAGTTATTGCTTCTATGGTCCAATTGATCGAAATGATCGTTGAGAAGTTTGCTCCTGCACTTTACAGTGCTTTGGGTATCTTCTTGCCACTTATCGCGGTAAACTGTTCTATCCTAGGTGGCTCTCTCTTCATGCAAGAGCGTGCTTTTGGAACCATCGCTGAAGCTGCCGTTTACGGTTTGGGTTCAGGGATCGGTTGGTTCCTCGCCATTGTTGCCATCGCTGCCATCCGTGAAAAGATTCGTTATTCAAATGTTCCTGCTCCTTTGCGTGGTCTCGGGATTACCTTCATCATTACAGGTTTGATGGGTATCGCGTTTATGAGCTTTATGGGTATTAAATTATAATCAGGTTCGCATAATGTTTTTAGCAACAAGCACAGTCATTTCAGCAGTAGCGGTATTCGTTGTGGTCATTTTGGCCCTCGTTACCATACTATTACAAGCAAAAGCGCGTCTCTCCCCAAGCGGTCCAGTTAAGCTGAACATCAACGGAGATGATGTCGAAGTAGAAAGTGGTACAACCCTTCTTTCAACATTGAGCAACCAGAAAATCTTCTTGCCATCAGCATGTGGTGGAGGTGGTACTTGTGGTATGTGTAAGTGTCAGGTTACCGAAGGTGGTGGTGAAATCCTACCTACAGAAACAGGCTTCTTTAACCGTAAGGAAATCGCTGATAACTGGCGTCTAGGATGTCAGGTGAAAGTAAAAGGCGACATGAACGTAAAAGTTCCGGAAGAGATCTTCGGTATCAAGAAGTGGGAATGTGAAGTAGTGAGTAACTACAACGTTGCCTCGTTCATTAAAGAGTTCGTGGTTAAATTACCAGAAGGTGAAACACTTGATTTCGAAGCGGGTGGATATATCCAGGTGGATGTTCCTGCAACGACTGTAGATTTCAAGAACATCGATATTACTTCTCACCCAAAATTGGGCAAAGCTCCTGACGAGTTCAAAGAAGAGTGGGATAAGTTCAAGCTATGGGATCTCAAGATGGTGAACCCGGAGCCATTGTTCCGTGCGTACTCTATGGCCAACCACCCAGCGGAAGGAAATATCGTGATGTTGAACATCCGTATTGCTACGCCACCGTTCGATCGTAAGAAAGGCGGATGGATGGACGTAAATCCAGGGGTATGTTCTTCTTACGTATTTGATCAAAAGCCAGGTGATAAAGTAACCATCTCAGGTCCTTACGGTGAATTCTTCATCAAGGAAACTGATGCTGAAATGCTTTACATCGGTGGTGGTGCAGGTATGGCTCCGATGCGTTCTCACTTGTTCCACTTGTTCCACACATTGAAGACTGGCCGTAAGGTGAGCTACTGGTACGGTGGTCGTTCAAAGCGTGAGTTGTTCTACCTTGACGATTTCCGTCAGATAGAGGAGCAGTTCCCGAACTTCAAGTTCCACATTGTATTGTCTGAGCCTTTACCAGAAGATAACTGGCAAGCGAAAGAAAATATGGATTCAGAAGGTGATGGTTTCACTGGTTTCGTTCACCAGGCGGTGATTGATAACTACTTGAACCACCACGATGCACCAGAAGAAATCGAGTTCTACTTCTGTGGACCTCCTCTGATGAACGCAGCAGTTCTTAAAATGGTAGACGACTTCGGTGTGCCACCAGAGAACGTAAGCTTCGATGATTTCGGTGGATAATCGAAAAATTTCAAAACCTAAGCCGCTCCGCATGGAGCGGCTTTTTTATTTTCACCTCATGAAATCTACCCACTTTTTTGCTGCAATTTCTCTTATGCTTTGGTCGTGTCAAAGCAATCCTGAATTGGTCCAAATGACCAATCAAGGTCCTGCACAAGGCTCAACCTTTAGTATTAGCTATGTGGTGCCACCCGGGACCGATTACCGCAGCGACATAGATTCCATCTTAAAAGAAATGGATGCGCAAATGAGTTTGTGGGTGGAGAACAGTGAGATTTCGAGGCTAAACCGTGGAGACTCTGTATATCTGAGCAGTGATTTTCAAGGTGTCATCAGGCAATCCCTTATGCTCAGTGAACTCACAAATGGGAATTTTGATATTACCATAGCGCCGCTGATCAAAGCTTGGGGTTTCTCTGGAGGCGCACGAAAGGACAGTATCAATGTGGATAGCCTCATGAACTACGTGGGATATAAAGGCCTTGTGGCAAGTCGCCCGGGGCCTGTGTTGGAGAAATTCGCTCTCCCAAAGGGTTATGAAATAGATGTGAATGCCATTGCACAGGGGTATACGGTGGATATAGTGTCCAATTTCTTCCGCAACGCCAACGTTCACAACTACATGATAGAAATAGGTGGCGAGGTGCGATGCAAGGGAACCAATATCGATGGCCGTAAGTGGCGAATTGGAATTGAACAGCCTCAAGAAGAACGCTTGCAAGGCCAGTACCAAACCATTGTCGTCTTGGATACGATGTCTTTAGCTACTAGTGGTAATTACCGTAAATTTTGGGTGGATGAACGCGGCCAGCGCGTGGTACATACCATTGACCCAGAAACTGGAATGCCTGTTATAAGCAATCTACTCAGTGTAAGTGTCATTGCCCCTAATGCCACATGGGCTGATGCCCTAGCGACAGCGTCTATGGTGAGCGGTATTTCGAATGCAACTAGGCTAATTGAGGGATTCCCAAATGTAGAAGCCTACTTTATTGTAGGTAATAAATACGGTGAGTTCGAAGTTCAAACGACTTCAGGATGGTCGAAATACGAGCTTAACTAACCTGCTCGAATTTCGTCTCACACTTATTAGGGTCCTTGCCGCAGTACGAGCAAGTAGCACCTTCTTCGTTCAAGAAAGGACTTTGTGATGCGCAAGTGCCTGCAAATTCACCACCTTTTTTCGCCCAAATCTTGATAGCTATTCCAGCGAAGCCAAGACCAACAAGTACGATTGTAATTCCGATAAGTTTTAGGAGTACCATAGGGTGTGTTTTTGAAGGTACAAAGGTAGGAAAGAACGGGGAATAAATTGGCCTATAGCAAATGCCCGGATTTCTCTGAAATTCGATGAATATCCTCTTTGCGTGATGTACCTTTGTGGGAGTCAAACAAACTAAAAATCACAGATATATGAAGATCACGGTTGTTGGTGCTGGTAACGTAGGCGCCACAGTTGCAGAAAACATGGTTCGTCGCGAATTGGCAGAGGAAATTGTACTGCTAGACATTAAAGAAGGCTTTGCAGAAGGTAAGGCTATGGACATGAACCAATGTGCTACATTGAACGGTTATGATTCAAAGGTGGTAGGTTCTACTAACGACTATTCAAAGACTGCCGGATCAAAGGTTGCTGTCATCACTTCAGGTATTCCACGTAAACCAGGTATGACTCGTGAAGAGTTGATCGGTACCAATGCGAAAATCGTTCAAACGGTAACGGAAAACTTGATCAAGCACAGCCCTGATATCATCATCGTTGTGATTTCTAACCCAATGGATACCATGACGTATTTGACGTCTAAGACTTCAGGTCTACCTAAGAACCGTATCATCGGTATGGGAGGTATTCTTGATTCTGCGCGTTTCAAGTACCGTCTTGCGGAGCAACTAGGATGTTCGCCAAATGACCTTCAAGGTCAAGTGATCGGTGGTCACGGTGATACTACCATGATTCCTTTGATCAACCACGCTACCTACAACAGCATGCCTGTGACTCAGTTCTTGAGCGAAGAGCAGCAAGAATATGTAGTGAAAGAAACGATGGTTGGTGGTGCTACATTAACTGGTTTGATCGGTACTTCAGCTTGGTATGCACCAGGTGCAGCGGGAGCGGAGTTGGTAGAATCAATCGTACGCAACCAAAAGAAAATGTTCCCATGTTCAGTATTGCTCAGCGGTGAGTATGGCCAGGATGATATTTGTATCGGTGTGCCTGTGATCGTTGGTGAGAACGGTTGGGAGCGTGTTGTTGAGTTTAACTTGAGCGACGACGAAAAAGCAAAATTCGAAGCTTCTGCTGAGGCTGTTCGCAAGATGAACAGCGCACTAGATGCAAACCTATAAGCGCGAAAAAATTTCGTGATTTGCTACGAGCCGCCCGCAGGGCGGCTCGTATTTTTTTGCCCCTATGCGAGCGGCCCGTGATTGTCCACTATTTTTAGTAAAACAGTGTATGGGGAGTCTAAATCAGTCTAAAACTCGGTCCGTTGGAAGCAGTGCGCAATGGCCTTTGCCAAAGAGTTGGTATCGAAATCGAGCGATTAAATCGTAGGCAACATCGCGCAATGCACGTGGGATGATCCTCAGTTCAAAAAACGAATGCCAGGGGCGGGGTAAGCTTCGGAGTAGGTATAACACGGCATCGCTTTTGGTATACCAATCCGTCCCGTCGAAAAAAAGCACAGAATCTACCTTTTGAAGGGCTGTTGGTACATGAGTTTTGGCCCATTTGCTCTGAAGCGAAGTAAAGAGAATATGTCCGCCTAAATCCTTTTCATAAACCCATTGTACCGTACGGTTGCATAGGGTACAGGGTCCGTCGTATACGAGTATTGGGTTGCCCGGAATCATTGAACAATTACTCGATGCGCCTCCCTCATTCCATTTTCCTTGTAGAGTAGCACGATATAGGAGCCGGCAGGAAGATTGAGATAATTCTCCTCGATAGTGCTTAAGTTGCCTACTAGCTGTCCTTGGAGATTCAAGACATGCGCGTATGCAAGGTAACCCTGTGTACAATCAAACTGAATACGTGAGCTGGTTGGGTTTGGATAAAGTATACAGGAAGTTTTGGGTGCCAATTCTTCTTGAACACCGATGTCATTGAATGCTTTGCCTTCGAAATAATGTAAGCCGCCACTCATGTTTCCTAGAATGACATCGGGGTAACCATCCGCATTAAGGTCAGCAACAGCAGGGTGGAGACGCTTTCCGGCGTAGGTGAAATGAGCGTCCATATCGCGAAGGGTAGGAACTAGGTTGAACCGCATGTTTGGGCGGAGTTTCAATTTTCCGCCATAGGGCATACTACAACCGTTATTAGTGATGCCATTCCAGCTGCTCACATCGCCATAATGCATGGCATGGAACGGCGTGCTTTGAAGAACGACAGGAATGTCTCCGGTTTGTGCGTGCTTAGAGAAACAAACTTCAACAAGGATGTGATCAACACCGTTCCAAGTGAAAGGGACATCTAAAGGAATATCATTCCAGCCTGTGGTCATCACTCGGATGCCCGAGTATACCTCAGTAAAATCTTGATTTTGGAAGGAGCTTTGGGCGGTATCAGTAATGTGCTTGATGCTGATATTGAAGCCTTGCGTGAGATAGAGGCTATTGTTAGTGCCGATCTCGAATCCTATGGTTTCAATTTGACCGAATCGGCCACCTCCGGCAATCAGCTCATCCTTGGTGAAAATAATTTGGGTGCGTCCATTGCGCTTTGACCCGCCAAAAGGTGTTTCGATACGTCCATTAGAGGATTGTGTTCCGCCACCAAGCACTATATCCACGGATGCCGCGCCATTGAAGATGATGTCCAATGAATCTTTTTGGACGACCCCAAGATCTTCAGAGCCGATGAATAAGGTGGTATCAGAGCCAAAAATCATGGCGGGCGCTGAATAACCGCTCGGCGCAGTTAATGAACTCATGTCTACACCTGCCCATTGCGCAGATTCAAGTGTGAAGAGATTGGGCCAGGCACCTGTTTTCTTGTAGTAGGCTATGGTGCCGTCTTCATTTCCGATAAGAAGGTCTGTGGTTCCGTCTCCGTCGACGTCGCCGAGGTATGGGGTGGCGTGATTGCCCACGTCTATGCTCTGAATAGCTCCCCTGTAGGTGAAGCTGTGACTCAAAAACGAACCCGTATTCTCATAGTAGTAGAGTAGGCCGTTTTTTGCACCAATGATCATATCAGGATCTAGATCGGCGTCCAAATCCGCAAAGGTTGGACAAAGTTCCTCGCCGAGGTTGTTGAACCCGGCATTAGCGAAATCGGAATTGGCCAATTCAAATTTTGCATTCGTATTGGTGCCAATATTTTTGAAGTAAACAAGCTTACTCTTATAAGTGCTTGGTCCTTGATACTTGCCCATGGATCCGACCACAAGGTCATAATCGCCGTCAAAATCAAGATCAACGAGCGCTGGTTTTGAGGCGGAGCCTAAATCTAGCATGCCATCTACTATAAACGCAGAGTCGGGCGCTGCCCATGATGGATTACTGACAGATCCTGTATTCTCATAAAACCAAGCATTGCGCGTATTGATGGATCCATTCAGGTTAGGACTCACAATCAGGTCAGGCGTTCCGTCAAAGTTTACGTCCTCATAGAACGGGGCTGGGAAGTATTGAATGTTTGTAGGATTTGTCAATGGATACAGGGTGTCTTTACTAACCATGAAAGCACTGTCCATATGTCCGCCATTGTAGGCAGCGACCAGATTAGTGAAGCTTACATCGCCGATCAGTACGTCCTTCAGCGTATCTCCATTCAAATTCAACACTAATAAAGAAGATCCGGCATGCATGGATCCCGAGTTTTTACCGGCAATTTCCATTTTCTGCACACCCGCGCAACCGTTCAAAGTGAGGTTATTGGTGGAGAGGTTTTCTTCGAATCGGCCCCAGCATGTTGTGTTCATCGAGAAGTCCAAGGCACATTGACTTAGGCCCTCATGCCATTCGATGGTGGAGCGTTGGCCAAAAGTTAGTATGTCTAAATCACCATCATCGTCTATATCTACGATCGCTGGAATATCACTGCTGAAGTTATATAGGTTAGTGCTTGTGCCACCTGCATTTGTGGTTAAATAATTCCCCGTAAGTGCCCAAGTAAAGGACAAGCTGTCCGATGTGCTCGTATTTTCCCAAACGCCAATGCCTCCGAGGACGAAGGCAAATAGGTCCTTTTTTCCATCACAATTGTAATCCCTGAAAAGTCCCCAATATTCAACAGCCGGTAAGCTTTGAGCGTATTCTGGAGCAGCAATCCAAGTATTATTTTCCGCTAAAAATGTAATCCATCGGTTTCCTTGACGATCGAAAACAGCTAAATCTTCTATACCGTCTAAATTTAAATCAACCTTGGACCATTGTGGTAAATCCGCACCGCCCATGAACGGGTAAGAAATTGTATCCGAGCCGTTTAACACCGTCGGACCAACAGTCCAATCGAAGTTTAATCGGTTCGTTACTGGCTGAGCAATGGCTTGTATTCCGAAGAGAAGTACAGCAGTGAAAAAGGCAATTTTGGTCATTAGGCTATGCATATGGCTAAGATAGTGTGTCCTCTTGACAAAAACTGTTAGGTTAGGCACTATGACTTACCTATATTTGCGCGTTATTGAAAAATAGAAATAATCCAATTTAGGATGCAGAACAAAGGATTAATTACTGCTTTCGCAATCGCTCTAGGACTGGCTTCACTCTACCAGCTTTCTTTTACTTGGGTTGCGAACGGCGTAGAAAGTGACGCGGAAGCATTTTCCGCAGGGGATGCCAATGTAAAAACGGCGTATTTGGACAGCATGATGGCTCAGGAGGTTTATCCAGTACTTGGATTCACTTACGCAGAAGTCAAGAAGAACGAAATGAACCTCGGTCTCGACCTCAAAGGAGGGATGAACGTGATCTTAGAGGTGAGCGTTAAAGACGTGCTGAAAGGTCAAGTAGCCAATGCGCAAGACCCACTATTTGTACAAGCCCTTGCGAATACAGATGCCGCGCAGAGTGAAGGACAAAACAACTACCTCAATACTTTCTTTGCTGAGTTTGATGCATTGAGCGCTGAAACAGGTGGTGGCCGCGTATTGAGCGATGCCAGCTTGTTTGGAACGCCTGAAATGACAGAGAAGGTTGGATTTAATGCTTCAAATGAAGTGATCCAAGCGGAGATTCGCAGAGATGTTGAAGCAGCTATTGCCAACGTATTCACTGTATTGCGTGCGCGTATTGACCAGTTCGGAACTACGCAGCCAAACATTCAACGTTTAGAAGGAACAGGTCGCATCTTGGTAGAATTGCCGGGTGTTAAGGATCCAGCTCGTGTGAAGAAATTGCTACAAAGTACTGCTGAATTGCAGTTCTGGAATATGTACGAGGGCTCCGAAGTGCTTCCATTCTTGGTTGCAGCAAATGAGAAACTTCGCGATATCGTAGAGGCTGAAAAGCCAGCTGCTGCAGACGAAGCTCCAGCAATGGACTTGAATGACCTAAGCATTGAAGGAAGCAATGATAGTACTGCAACTGAAGCTGTAGCAGATTCATCGGATGTAATGAACACGAACAATCCATTGTTCGAAGTATTCCGTCCTTGGGTAAGTGAAACAGGTATGCCGCTCGAGGGTCCTCGCGTAGGTTATGCATTGATTCGTGATACCGCTAAAGTAAATGCGCTTTTGGCTCGTCCAGAAATCGCTCAGTTGTTGAACACTGAGTTGCGCGGTGCAAAGTTCTTGTGGAACAACAAGCCTGAGCCAGAATCAGATATCATCATGATGTTGGCCATCAAAGGCAACCGTGATAACCAACCTGAACTTGATGGTTCGGTGATTGTTGATGCACGTCCTGATTTAGATGAGTACAACAGAAATATTGTAACCATGGCCATGAATGGCTCGGGTGCTCAAAAATGGCAGCGTTTGACTGCAGATGCTGCAGCGCAGAACCCTAAGCGTTCGGTGGCAGTTGTCTTGGATAACTACGTATACTCTTACCCGCAAGTTCAAAACGAAATTGCAGGTGGTCGTACGCAGATTACAGGAAACTTCACTCAAGAAGAGTCTAAGGATTTGGCGAACATTCTACGTGCCGGTAAGCTAGATGCTCCTGCCCGTATTATTCAAGCAGATGTTGTGGGTCCTTCATTAGGTAAGGAAGCTATCGCTGATTCGATCAACTCATTCGCAATCGCATTGTTGTTGGTACTTATCTACATGTACTTCTACTACAGCGGTGCAGGTATGGTAGCTAACGTAGCACTTCTAGTAAACATGTTCTTCATCTTCGGTGTATTGGCAAGTTTGCGTGCAGTGCTTACCCTTCCAGGTATGGCTGGTATCGTTTTAACCATCGGTATGGCGGTTGATGCGAACGTGATTATTTTCGAGCGTATTCGTGAGGAGTTGCGCTTGGGTAAGGGACTTCGTGCGGCTATCGTTGATGGATACAAAAACTCAAACAGCGCAATCATTGATGCAAACGTAACTACATTGATAGTAGGTATCATCTTGGCTGCATTCGGTACGGGTCCTATCCGTGGTTTCGCAACCACTTTGATCATCGGTATCCTTACATCATTGTTCTCAGCGTTGTTCATTTCACGCATCATTTTCGAGCGTCGTCTTGACGGTAAGAAAGAGGTGAGGTTCTCTACGAAGACTACTGAAAACTGGTACACGAACATCAACTTTGACTTCTTGCGCAAGCGTAAAGTAGCATATGGCGTAAGTGCTGTTGTTATTGCTGTCGGTTTGTTCTCACTATTCACAAAAGGTTTGAACCTAGGTGTGGATTTCGAGGGAGGTCGTTCTTTCCAAGTTCGTTTTGATCAGCCGGTTGAAGTGAGCGATGTGGCTGCTTCGTTGGGTGAACAACTCGTGGACGAAGATGGAAATACCTACACACCTATTGTGAAGACTTTAGGTGAGTCGAACCAAGTAATTATCACAACGAACTACCGCATTGGAGAATCAGGTACTGCTGTTGATGAGGATATTGAAAATAAGTTGTACGCAGGGGTTAATAGCTTCTTTGCTGAAGGTATCGCACGTGAAGACTTCTTCACTGATGATACTGACGAGGCTATTGGTCTTGTAGGGTCACGTGTTGTGGGTCCTACCATCGCGGATGATATTAAGACTGGTGCGGTTTACAGCATCATCTTCTCATTGATTGTTGTATTCCTTTACATCTTGGGCCGATTCCGCAAGTGGCAGTTCTCTTTGGGTGCTGTAGTTGCC
>CAJXTR010000050.1 GCA_913060465.1 uncultured Cryomorphaceae bacterium
GAGAAAAAGCGCAACGAGATCTTCCAAATGGCGATGCTCGAGCCAAAATTGGCCATCCTCGATGAAACAGATTCAGGTTTGGACATCGATGCCCTTCGCATTGTAGCGAACGGTGTGAACAAGCTTCGCAGCAAAGACAACGCAGTAGTAGTGATTACACACTACCAGCGCCTTTTAGATTACATCAAGCCAGATTACGTTCACGTATTGTACAAGGGTAAGATTGTTAAGAGCGGCGGACCGGAATTGGCCCTCGAGCTTGAAGAACGCGGATACGATTGGATCAAGGCAGAAAACGCATGACAGATTTAGCACAAGATTTACTCTCCTCATTTCTCGTTGCTGAATCAGAATTGAACGGCAGCAAGAACCTTGGTGTGGTGAGCTTACGCAAGCAGGCCATGGACCGTTTTGAGAAAAACGGTTTCCCAACGACCAAAGATGAGGAATGGAAATACACCAACCTCAAGCCTGTACTCAAGCAGGAATACCGCATCCTTCTTAAAGGGGATGATGCTGTATCCTTCGCTGATATCAAGCAGTACCTACTCAGTGACCTGGATACCTATAAGCTCGTTTTCATTAATGGGAAATACAGCTCTTGGCTGAGTGAAACCACACACCGTGAGTTTGACGTGTGCACGTTTGCGGCAGCCTTGAACAAGTACCCAGATACCATTGCGGAATACCTCGGCAAGGCTGCCCCGGAAGGCACCACTTTTGTGGATTTGAATACCGCATTTGCCGACGATGGTGCTTTTGTTCGTGTAAAACGCAATCAAACGGTCGATAAGCCTATTGAAATCCTATACCTCACCACCGATGAAAACGGTGCTGCATTCTCCCAAAACCGCAACCTTATTGTGGTGGAAGAAAACGCAGAGGTTCAGATTGTAGAGCGCCACCAAAACATTGGCACGCAGCCAAGCTTCACCAACTTTGTGAGCGAAGTATTTGCCGCCGCCGATTCGCGTGTGAGTTACTACAAAGTTCAAAACGATGCCTTGCATGCCTCCTTGGTAGACAATACGCATATCAAGCAGGAGCGCCAAAGCAACGTGCATGTAGGGACCTATAGTTTCGGAGGAAAATTGGTCCGTAACAACCTTCATTTTTACGCTAACGGCGAACACACAGAAAGCCACATGGACGGTGTCACCATCATCAATGATGGGCAAACTGTAGACCACCACACGTTAGTGGATCACGCGGAACCAAACTGTTACAGCCGCGAGCTCTACAAAGGCATCTACCTCGGAACCAGTCATGGTGTATTCAACGGTAAGGTGATGGTGCGTCAAAAGGCACAAAAAACCAACGCATTCCAGCAAAATGACAACATTTTGTTGAGTGATAAAGCGAAAGTGGACACGAAACCACAGCTTGAAATTTTCGCGGATGACGTGAAGTGTTCGCATGGGTGTACCATTGGCCAATTGGACCAAAACGCCCTCTTCTACCTGCGCTCACGCGGGATCCCAAAGAAAGAAGCGGAAGGTTTAATGACTTACGCCTTTGCCTCTGATGCCTTGGAATACGTGAAGATTCCTCAGTTGGAGAAGCGCTTGAATAAGGTCATCGCCAATAAACTGGGCATTAATCTCGAATTCGCGCTCTAATGGCTTACGACGTTCAATACATCCGTTCGCAGTTTCCCATTTTGGACCAACAAATCCATGGGAGGCCCTTGGTGTATCTGGACAATGCGGCAACGGCTCAAAAACCCATTGCCGTAGTTGATGCCATTCGTGATTACTACTTCAAGGACAATGCTAACGTTCACCGCGGCGTTCATACGTTGAGCCAACGCGCTACAGATGCGATGGAAGCTGTTCGTGAACAAGTACGCGCCCACATTGGGGCACGCGAGACCGCAGAGGTCATATTTACCCGCGGAATTACCGATAGCATCAATACCATCGCTTTTGGAATGGGTGCTGTAGTAAAGCCCGAGCACAACATCGTCATCACCGCCCTCGAGCACCACAGCAACATCGTGCCTTGGCAAATGCTCTGCGAACGCACTGGGGCGACATTGCGATATATCCCGATCAATGATAAAGGGGAATTAGTCTTGGATTCCTTGGAAGACCTCATCGATGAAAACACGGCGATGGTCGCCTTCAACCACATCTCGAATGCCCTAGGCACAATCAATCCGGTTGAAACCATCTTGGCACGAGCAAAAGCGGTAGGTGCTTGGACGCTGGTCGACGGCGCACAAAGTGGACCACACGCGATGGTGAATGTTCAGGAGTGGGACGTTGACTTTTTCACCTTGGCATCGCACAAAATGTATGGACCTACGGGACTAGGTGTTCTCTACGGCAAACGTGAACGACTCGAAGCCTTACCCCCGTACCAAGGCGGTGGTGAAATGATCGCGACGGTTACCATGGAAAAGAGTACCTACGCGGATATTCCACACAAATTCGAAGCAGGCACACCTCATATCGAAGGTGTTATTGGATTCGGCGCTGCGTTAAAATTCATGAACGACATCGGCATTGACGCCATTGCTGCACATGAAGCGGAATTGTTGGATTATGCCACAGAAACGCTTAGTTCCATTGAAGGCTTCAGAGTTATTGGTACTGCCGCTCACAAAGCCAGTGTTTTGAGCTTTTTAGTCGAGGGTACGCATCCCTATGATTTAGGAGTACTCTTGGACCAACAAGGTATTGCCGTTCGCACCGGACAACATTGTACGCAACCCATCATGGACCAATTTTGCATTGCGGGGACCGCACGTGCAAGCTTTGCCATGTACAACACAAAAGAAGAAATTGACCTATTCAAGGCCGCTCTCGAGCGTGCCGTGAACATGTTAAAATAACCCAGACGCATGACCATTAGCGAAAAGCAAGCAGCACTAGTCGATGAATTCGCATTCTTTGATGATTGGATGGATAAATACAACCACATCATTGAAATGGGTAAAAGCTTGAAGGCTATGTCCGAAGGTGATAAAGACGATGAGCTTTTGGTACAAGGTTGCCAAAGCAAAGTGTGGCTCAAAGCTGAAAAGCAAGACAACACCGTCCGATTTTGGGCAGATGCCGATGCCATCATCGCTAAAGGTATTGTTGCCATGTTGATTGATGTCTTTGATGGTCAACCTGCAGCGGACATAGCAAATGCAGAGCTGAACTTCATCGAAGAAATCGGGTTAAAAGATCACCTCAGTCCTACCCGTGCAAACGGTTTGATGAGCATGATAAAACAAATGAAAATTTACGCCTTGGCATTTTCCTAGGCTTCCAGAACATGAGCGAAGAATTGAGCAGAGCAGAAATGCAAAAGATTGGTGAAGAAGTAGTAGGTGTACTCTGTACCATCTTCGATCCTGAGATTCCCGTAGATATCTACCAGCTCGGGTTAATCTACGATGTGCAGGTCAGCACCGAACGCGACGTTCATATCCTCATGACCCTCACTTCACCGAACTGTCCAGTGGCTGAAAGTCTTCCCCAGGAGGTGAAGGAAAAGTCTCGTGCCCTAGATTCAGTACGGGATGTAGAGGTAGAAATCACCTTTGATCCACCATGGGACAAAGACATGATGAGCGAGGAAGCAAAACTCGAATTAGGGATTCTCTAAAAAAAAGCCAAAATCCAAACCTTTGCCGCATAAAATGGTTAGGTATTCGTTACTTAGCCGCTTCTTTTGAGGCAATTAGCTCATTTTTAATAAACACAACACCGCCAAATGAAAGTTGGTATACACGCTCTTTCCTACTATGTGCCTGTTCAATTTCTTCCAATTGAAACATTAGCCGAAGCACGCAATATTGAATACGCCAAGTTAAATAAGGGATTGGGGCTAACCTCCATGTCTTTTCCAGACATCGATGAAGACGCTGCCACCATGGGTGCAAACGCCGTTTTGCGTCTTTTCAAAGAAGAAAATATACATCCATCTACAGTGGGTCGTTTATACCTAGGAACGGAAAGTGCTCTGGATTCTGCGAAGCCCACAGCGACTTACATTCTTGACCTAGTGGAGCAGCAATTGGCTGCTGAACACGGAGAAAACTGTCTCCGCAATGTCGATGCAGTGGACATGACCTTTGCTTGTATCAGTGCGGTGGATGCCCTTGAAAATGCATGCCTTTGGGCAGCTCAGAATCCGGATAAAGTCGCAATCGTTGTGGCCTCGGATTTAGCTAAATACGACCTTGAAAGTACCGGGGAATACACCCAGGGCGCAGGTTCTGTGGCCCTTGCGGTGCGAACGAACCCTGAACTTATTAGTATCGACCCAGCAGTGGGTGTTGCAACTAAAGGTGAGCGTGACTTCTTTAAGCCTCGTCGCACTTTCACAAAAGCTGAGCTTTTTGTGGAAGCTGCCAAGCTACTTGGTGTAGATGTTTCTACTGAAGAAGCAGCTGAAAAATTAGCGAACTCGAAAGGGTTCTGGGGTGGAAACACCATGCTCCGCAGCTATGTAGAAGAGCCTGTTTTTGATGGACAGTACAGCAATTTCGCGTACGTCAGTCGTATCAAAGAAGCACTTGAAAACTTCGGAACCAAAGTGAGCACTAACCCCGCATTGGATTGGGATAAAGTAGTGATGCACCTACCCTATGCTTTCCAAGGGCGTCGAATGCTTGTAAACTTCTACCTCGACTGGATGAAGGCAAACGGCAAGTGGGACGATGTCATTGCAGTAATGGGCGGTGATATGCCTGCAGATAAGGCCGAAGCTAAAGAATGGGTTCGCGCTTTCTCAAAAAGTGATTATTACCGAGCTTATGTAGCCAAGGCTTTGGCACCTGCTGAACGTGCTTCAAGTTTGATTGGAAACATGTATACCGCATCTATCTTCATGGGGCTGCTAAGCACCTTATGTGATGCTGCGGACAAAGGTGAAAACATCGAAGGTATGACCATCGGATTCATGGGTTATGGTTCTGGATCGAAAGCTAAAGTATTCCAAGGCACGGTCGAAAGCAGCTGGAACAAAGTAGGCAAGTTAAACCTCTTCGCAGCACTCGACAATCGCAAGGCTGTTAGCTTCGACACCTACGAACTGTGGCACAACGAACGTCTCACCGAAGCGATCAGCCCTGATAAAAAAGGTTTCGTATTTACAGGTTTACGCACTGAAGAGAACCA
Source organism: uncultured Cryomorphaceae bacterium (assembly GCA_913060465.1). Classification (GTDB taxonomy): domain Bacteria; phylum Bacteroidota; class Bacteroidia; order Flavobacteriales; family Schleiferiaceae; genus UBA10364. The sequence continues at coordinate 5,118 of CAJXTR010000050.1, forward strand.
AGAATTCTACAGAGATTATACCTTTAAGGGGTAATGAGCGAAGGAGAAATCATCAATAAGGTGGCGCAAAGCCCACTGATCACATTCAATCTAGAGGACTATTTGCCGAATAAAACGGCAACATTGGACCTATTATCACTGGTTGAAGAAGGTAGTATATTACGTGAAACAGAATTCCGCGCGACCTTGAAAAGTCTGGATACTGCGGCACTGGAAGGTGCGGTGGTACGCACGTATTGCAGCGAAGATATGATCTTGCCCGCTTGGGCTCCTATCCTGCTTTCAAGCAGATTATTTGATAGTGGCATCAAAAGCATTTGGGCGGCAACGGAAGAAATGTTTTGGAGCCAGTATTTCAGAGAAGAATTGGCCCAAGTAGATTGGGAAACCTTTAGTGGGAAGCCAATTATCCTAAAAGGCTGTGGCGATTCCAGGGTGCCGCGTGATGCTTACGTTCAAGCGATTCAATACTTGAAGCCCTTGGCCAAAAAAGTCAGCTATGGCGAAGCCTGCAGCGCAGTACCATTGAAATGATACTTAGAGTGTGATGCTTAATCCTGCATTCATGCTGCGTGCCTGACTCCAATCACTCATCAAGGGTCCGTCGGTGACCAAGGCGCTTAAACCGTAGAAGCCAAAAATGTTCAATTGGCCACGGCCCACCTTCGCATATACGCCGTAACGCAGTGGATTAAATCCGCCCACATTATAGAATTTCACACGGTAGTTATCATTCTTTAGGTAGCTATATGAATCCGTCTTATAACCTACGAGACCACCTAGATAGAATCGGTTGTAACGGCCTTTGCTATTGGCCACTCCACGGTAGCGAAACTCTACACTGGCATCCACGTATTCCGTAGCGAATCTGTTGCTGTTATATTGTTCTGCCGCGAGGTATACCGGAGTAGTGGTCCCGTCCTCCGCCACATCCAGGTGCAAATTCCCGTTGTAGAAATGTGCGCTATACCCAAGGCCCCAAGCCCATGAAAAATGGGAGATACCGATGACATTATCCCGCATGAAATGTATTGCTTGACTGTTCGCGCGCATACCCGCGACAAACTCCTCAGGGGCCCCAACCACCCACAGTGAAGAGGTATTAAAAGAAACACCTTCACCGGGCTCCGGGATGAAGGTGCGTTTTCTTTGTGCGTATGTGGTGTTGGCAATAAATGCGCAACATATTAGTAGGAGGAGCTTTCGTTGTATCATGCTCCCAAATTACTAAAGGTCGTCGTCTTCTACGCCGTCTGTGTCGAAATCTTCTGGATCGCGATCTGAATCGTCATCGTCGTCACTTTCGAAGGCCTCAAAATTCTGCACCAGTGTAGTACTCACTTTAATAAGGTACTTCGTGTCCTCAGTTTCCAAAGGCACCGCTTCAACACGCTCACCCTTTGCGTTGGTAAAATACTCGGTATCGTATTCGAAACCGTCAGGGTACGCTTCGACCAAAAGCGCCATAAGGTCGGGAGTCATAGACTTGTAGTCCTTGATCACAAATCGCTTTGCCATCTCCTAAATGTATTTGATATCACTAGTAATGTAAATCGGCTAAAACACACATTATTAAGCTAATATCGCGACCCCCATAGGGAGGGCCGAACGCGGCTAATTATTTGCCTAATATCCAAGAAAAAATCAAAGGAGCAACAATAGTTGCATCACTTTCCACAATAAATTTTGGAGTATCAGCATCGAGCTTTCCCCATGTGATTTTCTCGTTTGGAACGGCACCTGAATACGATCCGTATGAGGTCGTTGAATCTGAAATCTGACAGAAATATCCCCAGAACGGTGTATCCTCTAACTCCATATCTTGGTACAACATTGGCACTACACAGATTGGGAAATCACCAGCAATACCTCCTCCAATCTGGAAGAATCCAATAGATGCTGTTTTGCTCTCCTCGGTATACCAGCCTGCCAACCATTGCATGTACTCAATACCACTTTTTACGGTCGATGCTTTGAGTTCACCTTTGATGCAGTACGAAGCGAAAATGTTTCCCATTGTAGAATCTTCCCAACCTGGAACTACGATAGGAAGGTTGCGCTCTGCAGCTGCCAACATCCAGCTATGCTCAGGTGGAATCTCATAGTATTGCTCCAACACTCCTGATAAAAGCATCTTGTACATGTACTCGTGTGGGAAATAACGCTCGCCTTTTGCTTCTGCGTCTTTCCAGATGGCTTCGATATGTCCTTGCAAGCGACGGAAAGCCTCTTCTTCTGGAATACAAGTATCTGTAACACGGTTCAAGCCGCGATCTAATAATTCACGTTCCTGCTGCGCAGTAAGGTCGCGGTATTCTGGAACGCGCTCATAGTGGGTATGTGCAACCAGGTTCATCAAATCTTCCTCGAGGTTTGCTCCAGTACAAGAAATGATATCAACCTTTCCTTCGCGAATCATCTCCGCTAATGAAATTCCCAACTCCGCGGTCGACATGGCCCCAGCGAGGGTCACCATCATTTTACCGCCAGCATCGAGGTGTGCTTCATATCCTTTAGCTGCATCTACCATTGCCGCCGCATTAAAGTGACGGTAGTGATGCGCCATAAATTGAGAGATAGGTCCTTTATTCATAGCCCAATGTATTTAGCATTTGGTCTGCCGATTGTTGATCCGCAAACAATTTTGTCGTGATACTGCCGTCGTCTTCTTGATTTACGACAACGTGTTTCGGTGCAGGCAATAAACAGTGCTTGGTACCGCCGTAACCCGATAAACTTTCCTGGTATGCTCCAGTGTTGAAGAATCCAATGATTAATGGCTCCGTGTCCAATTTTCGCAAGCGCGGCAAGAAGATCGCATTCACATGCTGTTCAGAGTTATAGTAATCATCCGAATCACAGGTCAACCCACCGAGCAATACGCGCTCGTAAGGTTTGTCCCACTTGCTCAGCGGGAACATGATAAAGCGCTTGTTAATGGCCCAGCTATCTGGCAAAGTCGTCATAAAGGAGCTGTCGATCATGTACCATAACTCTCGATCGTTTTGTTGCTTTGCCCCTAGAATGCTGTAGAAATTCGCGCCGCTCTCACCCACGGTGTACGACCCAAACTCACTGAAAATATTAGGTTCTGGAACGTTGGCGTGGTCACACATCGTCTTAATCTGTGCGATGATTTCCTCCGCCATGTATTCATAATCGTAATCCGATCCTAAACTGGTTTTGATTGGGAATCCACCACCGATGTTCAAACTATCCAGCGTTGGACAAATGCGCTTAAGGTCGATGTACACCATCACACACTTGCGCAATTCGTTCCAGTAATACGCCGTATCCTTAATACCGGTATTGATGAAGAAGTGCAACATCTTCAACTCCGCCAAATCATTATCGGCAATCTTATTCTTGTAGAAATCAACGATATCGCGGTATCCAATACCAAGACGAGAGGTATAGAACTCAAACTTCGGCTCCTCCTCAGAAGCAATTCGAATCCCCACTTTCGCTTTGTGCTTTAGGCGCGAGGTAAGTTCTTCCAACTCCTCTACGTGGTCAATCACATTAATGGTGTTGCGGTGACCGTCATTAATCAACCCAGCAATATTCTCTAAATACGCTGGCGTCTTGTAGCCGTTACAAACCACAAACTGCTCGTCCGTTAACAAACCCTTCGCTTTCATTTTACGAACGATGTTGATATCAAAAGCACTGGAGGTCTCCATGTGCACTTGATTTTCCAACACACGCTCCATTACAAAACTGAAATGGTTGCTTTTTGTACAATAACAGTAATGGTACTCCGCATCGTAATCCACCTTCGCCATAGCCACATGGAACATGCGGCGAGCCCGTTGGATGTTTTCATCAATCTTCGGCAAATACGTCATGCGAAGAGGCGTCCCATACTCTTTGACTATGGGCATGAGATCCAGACCGTTCCACATCAGTGTCCCGGCGTTGTTCAGTTCAAACTCCTCGGTTGGCCACTCAAACGTTTGCTCAACGAGGTCTAGATATTTATTCTTCATTTCTGTAAAAAGGTGCGCAAATGTAATCCCTTATCAGAATTATGCAACACCTTCAGAATGAAGTTAATGAAATAATAAATAGCGAGGTAAGTGTCCTATTTTGAGCTACCTAAGCCTCAAATCGAATAACCAAGGGCTCGAAGCCGTCCACTTCCAGTGCAAATACATCGCCTTCCTCAACCGGTACCATAGGTCCCAATGCACCGGAAAGCAGAACTTCCCCACGCATCAACGGCTGTCCATTCTTGGCCATAGTTCTTGCCAACCAAAGCGCTGCATTCAACGGATCTCCCATACAAGCGGTTCCCATCCCCTCCGAGGCTACCTCGCCATTTTTTAGCAATACCATCTTCACGCCAGCCGTATCCACCTCATCGAGCGATTTGGCATCTGCCCCAATAACGAAATGCGATCCCGAAGCGTTATCTGCGATGGTATCAGAAATTTGGATGTTCCAACCCTCAATACGCGAGCCTACAATCTCAATAGAGGCACGCACTTCTTTAATGGCGCATTTAAGGGTTTCCATATCCACTTCAGGGTCTAGAATATCCGCTCCTAAAACAAAGGCCAATTCTCCTTCTACCTTCGGCTGCATGAGCTCGCGCATGCTGATCACGCGTGTAGCGGAACGGTCCATAGTTTGAAAAAGCACACCATAATCCGGCTGATCCACACCAAGCTGCGCCTGCACTGCAGGACTGGTCAAACCAATCTTTTTACCCATCACTCGCTCACCGTCCGCCTTGCGATATTCAACGAGTGCCTTTTGAATAGCATATGCTGTCTCAATATCATTGCCAATGGCATCGCGAATAGGCGCGATGGTTTGTCTAGATTTAAACGATTTATACAGTGCTTGTGCGTGGTTGGTAACGGATGACATAGATCAGATTTTACACCTCGAAGTTACATTATATTTGTAGGGAACCCGCAAACAGAACCGTATGCCGTTTTATCAAAAATCCGGACGAATTCCACATAAAAGGCACACCACCTTCCGCAAAGAAGATGGAAGTCTTTACCACGAAGAACTTTTTGGAACTATAGGTTTTGACGGAATGTCAACCTTACTCTACCACGAACATCCACCAACCATGGTAAAAGAGGTGCTCGAGAGCGTGGATGTTGCCCCTCGAGTTGCGGTGGAAAAAAACATGAAAGCCTACCTCTTGGAAGGCTTTAAAGTGCCAGCAACGGATGATTACCTCAGCTCAAGAACCCCGGTTCTAACCAACAGCGATTTGACCATTTCTTTAGCTGCTCCACGCAAAAGCATGGTAGATTATTTCTACAAGAATGCGCAGCACGATGAAATGGTTTTTGTGCACGAGGGAACTGGAACACTATATACGCAAATGGGTGCCCTCACCTTTGGGCCTGGGGATTACCTATTGATCCCGAGAGGGATGATTCAACAGTTTCACTTCGACACTGAGGCGAACAGACTCTTCATTGTAGAAAGCGCATCACCTATTTATACGCCGAAGCGTTACCGAAATTGGTTTGGCCAATTATTAGAGCACAGCCCCTATTGCGAGCGTGATTTACGTACACCAGATCATGTTCCTGCCATCAACGAATTGGGCGATTTCACGATCAAAGTGAAGAAGCAAGACATGATGCACAACTACATCTACGCATCGCATCCTTTCGATGTAGTGGGTTGGGACGGATACAACTTCCCGTACGCATTCAACATCAAAGACTTTGAACCCATTACCGGTCGTGTTCACCAACCGCCTCCGGTGCATCAAACCTTCGAAACCAACGCTTTTGTAGTATGTTCTTTCGTACCTCGCTTGTACGATTACCATCCACAAGCCATACCTGCCCCTTATAACCACAGCAACATTGATTCTGATGAAGTGCTCTACTACGTTGATGGAGACTTCATGAGCAGAAATAACATTGAGCGTGGACACATTACCCTACACCCTGCAGGAATTCCGCACGGACCACACCCTGGCACCTATGAAGGCTCCATAGGTAAGAAGGGAACGGAAGAATATGCGGTGATGGTAGATACCTTTAAACCACTGAAGGTAACAGAACAAGCCATCGCGCTAAGCGACGGTAAGTACCACAAGAGCTGGCTGAAATAAGAACCACCGGGCCTCCTGGCCATTGCATACCTATCGCATGAACAAGAAACCATCCACAGAAATGTTGGGTCATGGCTACCATGCTGCAGATTACCACGGCAGTATGAAGCAACCCATCTACCAAACCTCTACCTACGAATTCCCCAATGCCCAAGCAGGAAAAAACTACTTTGCCTGGGCCACCGGTAAGGAAGAAATGCCCGAAGGCGCATCCATGGGGAATATCTACAGCAGGTTAGGCTCGCCCAACACGCAACTCCTTGAGCAAAGACTTGCACTGCTCGACCAATGTGATGAAGCCGTCGTTTTCGCTTCTGGCATGGCGGCAATATCGTCGGCCCTGCTTGAGGTCGCCAAACCCGGCACCGTATTAATCCACACCGACCCCTTATATGGTGGGACGCATAGCTTTATTCACCATTATCTAGCACAATACAACGTGCACTCGTATGCGGTAGATCGCAGCATGAGTGCTCAAGAAATAATTGGCGACGTGCGTTCGAAATTTCCGAATACTGCGGTGTGTGGATTTTTAACCGAGACACCCGCGAATCCTACCATGGATTTGTATTCCATAGAAAAGGCCCGTGCCATTGTAGACGCCTTTACCTCAGAAGATTTACCTGTTCCTTTGATGGTGGACAACACTTACATGGGACCGCTGATGAGCGCTCAGCATTCTAACGGGGCAGATATAGTGCTGTATTCTGCAACAAAAAATCTGGGAGGACATAGCGATGTCATTGCCGG
>CAJXTR010000051.1 GCA_913060465.1 uncultured Cryomorphaceae bacterium
TTGGTGCGGTAGCGCTCCATCTTGTAATGGCTGTACATCTGCTTCGACGGTTCGCGGAACAAGAAGATCATTTTGGGAGCCTTGGACCATGAAGAAAAGTGATCGCGTGCTGTTTTTTCGTAGAGGTAGTGGGCGGTAGCCTCGAATCGGACCGTAGCACTTTCACCACCTTTGAAAAAGGCTTCATAGGCATCCAATCCATGCTCGTGCACATTGGCCGACGCGTTGAATCTGTTCACCTTATCCGCGAAAAAGAACGTTTCCTTCTTAGGACTACCATAGACTTCGGGATGGGCTGCAAGCCAAAAGTATAGACTGCTGGTCCCGCACTTTGGGGCACCGCCGATAATGACATTTGGAAGGAGTGCTTCGTTCATGCCCGCAAGATAGTAAGATTCGGTGCTAGACTGTGGTCAAGAGCAACTCTTTGATCCACCAAGCAAGGGCGCCACCAACGAGGGGGGCTATGACAGGAATCCAAGCGTAGTCCCAACCGGAATCGATCTTGTTTTTGATCGGTAATAATTGGTGCATGATGCGAGGTCCCAAATCACGTGCCGGGTTGATCGCGTATCCGGTTGTACCGCCTAATCCTAGGCCTATAACCCAAACCAACAATGCCACTGGCAACGCGCCAATACTTCCTAATCCTATGGGTGTTTGACTTTCACCTTCCAAGGTTCCGCCAACAAAATAGAAGACCACAAAAACCAGAACGAAGGCACCGAGCACCTCACCGAAGAAATTGTTCCAAGTGCTTTTAATCGCAGGCGCAGTACAGAAAGATCCTCGAATGGCGCCGCCGTCTTCGGTAATGTCGTAGTGCGGCTTGTAGAACACGTAATTCATGGTGGTCCCGGCGGCAGCACCCAGCAGCTGAGCTCCGAAATACAACCACATTGTAGCCGTATCTACCGCGCCGTCCATCCACAGCCCAAGGGTTACGGCAGGATTCAAATGCGCCCCGCTATACGGACCTGCGACGACCACTCCTACGAAGACCGCGAGGCCCCATGCCGTAGTGATCATCACCCACGAACCAGGATCGCCTTGCGCCTTGGTGTTCTTCAACACGACATTAGCGACAACGCCGTTTCCGATAAACAGAAGTAAGAAAGTTCCGACGAACTCGGCCCAAAATGGTGACATACGCGTGGTTTTGTTCTAAACTACTAAGATGCAAAAATTGGTAGACTCCGAGAATTTTACTTAATTATCTCTTCGTTAAACTCGCAGGCGTATGAAACCGTATTTGTTGGCCATAGATGCCGGAACCACCTCTTCCAGGGCTATTGTTTTCGATGGGGATACTAAGAAAATTGGTCTGGGCCAATTCGAATTTACCCAACACTTCCCACAACCTTCATGGGTGGAGCATGATGCCAACGAAATATGGACCTCTCAATTGCGCGCCATCAAAGAGGCCTTGAAACAAGCCAAGGTCAAACCGCATGAAATCAGTGCCCTAGGAATCACCAACCAGCGTGAGACCACCATCATTTGGGATGCTGCCACGGGTGAGCCCATCCACCACGCCATCGTGTGGCAAGACCGCCGCACCTCGGACTATTGCGAGGGCCTCAAAGCCCAGCACGGTCCCTCCATCACCGCCAAAACGGGACTCATCACCGATGCCTATTTCAGTGGCAGCAAGATTCGCTGGATCCTGAACAAAGTGCCCGGGGCGAGGGAGCGCGCAGAGCGTGGAGAACTAAGATTTGGCACCGTGGATTCGTGGATTATTTGGAACTTGACCGAAGGCGCTTCGCACATAACTGATGCCTCCAATGCGAGCCGAACCCTTTTGTACAATATTCATGAGGGGCAGTGGGATGCAGACCTTTGCGACCTGCTCGAGGTTCCCATGTCCTTGCTGCCTACAGTAGTGGACAGCAGCGGACACCTCGCCCAAACTTCCGAAAAAATCTTTGGCGCAAGTGTACCTATTGCGGGCATCGCCGGAGACCAACAAAGTGCACTTTTTGGCCAATTGTGTTTCGAACCGGGCGAGGCAAAGAATACCTATGGAACGGGATGTTTCGCCGTGACCAATACCGGCAAGACCATCGTCAACAGCACAAATCAAATGCTTAGTACGGTCGCCTGGCAATTGGACGGCAAACTGACCTACGCCCTCGAAGGGTCGGTCTACATCGCCGGTGCCTTGGTACAATGGCTTCGCGATGGACTGAAAATCATTGAAAACAGCAGCGATATTGAGGCCTTGGCGCTGAAGGAAGGCCACAATGGCGGCATTACCATTGTCCCTGCCTTAAGCGGTTTGGGAGCGCCGCATTGGGATGCCTATGCGCGCGGGGCCATCATGGGCATCACCCGCGGCACCAACGACAGCCACATCGCCTACGCGGCGCTCGAAGCCATCGCCCTGAGTACCGCAGATGTATTGGAAGCCATGGCCAAAGATCTTGGGCAAGAACTCAAAGCCATCAAAGTGGACGGCGGGGCCAGTGCTAACGATACCATGATGCAATTACAAGCCAATATTTTAGGCTGTCCAGTCATTCGTCCAGCAGAGACCGAGAGTACAGCACTTGGAGCAGCCTTACTCGCAGGACTTGGCATAGGATATTGGTCTTCTTTGGAGGATCTTAAACCATTACTCAATGTCGACGAAAACTTCGATCCAAAACCCATGGACCAAGAATTGTTGCGAGATCAATGGCAACGGGCGGTAGCAGCAAGCAAAGGTTGGATCAAAGCAGGGGCGGATGAATAGAGCCGAGAATCTTGCGCTTCTCAAAGAGGAAGCCTTTGATATTCTTATTATTGGTGGCGGCGCCACAGGATTAGGCGCAGCTGTCGATGGTGCAGCGCGTGGCTACAAGGTCGCCTTAGTGGAAGGGGCCGATTTCGCCAAAGGCACCAGCTCCAAAAGTACCAAACTGGTCCACGGCGGGGTTCGATACCTACAAAACGGAGATATCTCTTTGGTCATTGAAGCCCTGCGCGAGCGAGGCCTGTTGTGTCAAAACGCCCCACACTTGGTAAAAAACCTCAGCTTCGTCATTCCTTCGTACGATTGGTGGAACAGTCCCTTTTATGGAGTGGGGTTGAAGATTTATGATTTGATGGCGGGGAAATTGGGCCTAGGTCCTTCCGAAATGATTTCTCTCGAGGAAACCCTAAAACACATCCCCAATGTGAACCAAGAGGGATTGCGCGGCGGCGTGCTCTACCACGATGGGCAGTTTGATGATGCTCGATTATCCATCTCCCTGGCCCAAACAGCTTCGAAAAACGACGCCGTGCTTTGCAACTACACTAAAGTTGTTGATCTTTTGAAAAAAGAAGAAGAAGTGGTCGGTGCCAAAGTTCAAGACAGCCTGAGCGGTGAGGTCTTTGATGTAAATGCCAAAGTGGTGATTAACTGCACAGGGGTTTTTGCCGACGATGTGTTGAAAATGGACAATCCCGAAGCCAAAGCAACCATTCGACCGTCGCAAGGGGTCCACATCGTTTTGGACAAGAGTTTCTTGCCTGGTGATGAAGCCATCATGGTGCCCCAAACAACGGATGGTCGCGTGCTCTTCGCAGTGCCCTGGCACGATGTGGTCATTGTAGGAACTACGGATACTCCCTTGGAGGATCGTCTACTGGATCCTATAGCCCAAGAAGATGAAATCCAATTCATCCTAGATAATGCAGGCATGTATATGTCGAAAAAGCCAACCAAAGCAGATATCCTCAGTGTCTTTGCCGGTTTGCGACCTTTAGCTGCGAGCGATAACGGCAATGAAAGCACAAAAGAAGTGAGCCGACATCACAAGGTGTTAGTGAGTCCTTCTGGATTGATCTCTGTACTTGGCGGTAAATGGACGACGTACAGAAAAATGGGTGAAGATGCCATCGATAATGCCTTGGTGGTCGGTGCCCTACCCCCACGAAAATGCCAAACCGAGAACATGCCCATTCACGGATATGAGGTGGCTCCGGATTGGACGGACCCCCTCCATGTCTATGGTTCGTACCGCAAAAAAATCCGCAAGCGTATTGAAAAGGACAAGGAGCAGTCCTTGAGCGATAAGTTTCCGTTGTATCCCAGTATGATTCGCTGGGCAGTGAAAAAAGAAATGGCCGTGACTTTAGAAGATATGCTGGCACGGCGGACAAGGGCCATCTTATTTGATGCGAAGGAAGCGAGGAAAATTGCTCCTGAAGTTGCACGAATAATGGCACAATATTTAGGTCGAGATGCGCGTTGGATAACCCAACAGGTGGAAGAATTTCACGCGTTTAGCTCACCTTATGTAGTGAACTAGGCATTGGCGAAATCACTACATTTGACCGAAGCCAAAGGCGAATGAACGTTTCGAAAAAACAAATCTCATCAGGTGCCGTCATTAACATTGCCGGAATCCTCGTAGGGGCCGTATTAAATCTATGGTTGCTTCCAGAATTATTCAGCACAGAAGAGTTGGGGATGTACCGATGGATGGAGCGCTCCGCAGTGTTGCTGTCGAACATTTTACTTTTTGGAGTACATCGTTCCTTCACCAAATTCCATTCAGATCCAAATAAGGACAAGAAAGCCTTTGAAAGTGCAGTGGTGGGTCGGAGTACGTTGCTCATGATCGTCGTCGGGGTAGTGTTGTTCATCATAGGACCGGAACTGGCGCCCTTATTTAATTTTGAAAAAGACGTACACCTACTCCGCTACCTCAGCTTCTTCGTGGTCAGTGGCATGGCCTTTCTCATGGCCGTTGCTGCGGCAGCCACCACAAAGCGCATTGCGGTCCCGGTGTTCTACAAAAACCTTGGGTTGCGCATCGCCATGTTGGTGATCGGGCTCGCTTTACTTTACTACGCCTTTACCTTCAGCCAATGGCTTATCGCTTATGCGTGGGCATCATTAGTGCTAGGACTCGTCGCGTTGTTGTATGCTTGGAACCGAGTGAAACCAACCTTTACTTGGCGCCATATGGGTGCTCCGATGGGCAAAGACGTGCAGAAATTTGCTTGGATCAGTGTCTTTAGCGTGCTAATTGAGATAGGCATCAACACCCTCGACGTGCAAATGCTATCCATGCTCACCGATATGGAGAGTGTCGGTATTTATGGGATGGCATTCTTTATCGGTTCGGTCATTGATGGCATTCGTCGGCCCATCAATCAGATGCTAGCGCCACAGATTTCTACGAGCTGGAACAAGGGGAATTTGGAGGTGTTGCGCAAGATTTATGAAAAGACCTCCAGCGCCCAAATGCTGGTCAATGCGGCCTTTGTCATCATGGTCATGGTCAATGTGCAATGGGTCTTTTCTTTGATTCCGGATGGGGAGCGATTCTACCCTGCCATTCCTGTTGTGGGTTGGACCTTGGCGCGCAAATACATCAATGCCTCTTTTGGTTCTAATGGTGAGATCATAGCCAATAGCCCCTTTTACAAGTTGAACATGCAAATCGGCTCCATCATGCTTGTCATTAACGTCGTCTTGAATTTCCTCTTCATTCCAAAGTATGGCATTTTGGGAGTAGCCTACAGCGGTTTGATTGCAGTGCTCTTTGTCAACGCTATGCGTGCCGTGATGATTTATCGCAAAAGCGGTCTTCAACCCTTTACGCGTGAAAGTCTTTACATTTTTGTGGGGAGCTCAGCGGTTGGGTTATTGTGTTATGCCCTGCCGGTAGACGGTTTTGTGAAGTTCATTCTATCCGGGCTGATCGTTTTAGCGGCAGCAGCCATTTTTAGAAAGTTCATTAAGCACGTTCTGTTGCGCTAAGCCTACGTACCTTTACAAAGTTGAAAGTCGCATATATTCAAAATAGAGTCCAACTAGGTGGCCGATTCCAGGTGACCTTCGAAATGACCAAGGTGCTCAATGCCATGGGAATTGTCCCTGATTTCTATTGCTATCGACACCGATTAAACTTGGACGATATCAAGGCGCATTACGGTGAGGCAATACAGTTGAACTTTATCACCATCAAGGAGCCAAAACTACCTTTTGAATGGAATATCACGCGCTTTAATAGTGATGTAAACCCGCACGTTAAAGGCTATGATTTGGTCATTAATAGCAACAATACGAGTCTAGGACTAAATCCAAAACTCAATGTATTAAGCTACGTCCACTACCCGCGAAAGGCTAGGTTAATGGGCGGTATTTCATTGAAAAAACTCGTGGATGTAGGCCGCGATCCTTTGCAGCTTAATGCCCTACGGTACCGTTGGCACACCCAGGTAAGTTCGAACGATTTGCAAATTGCCAACAGCGCCTTCACTGCTGAGCGCTTCGAGGAGCATTACGAAAGCAAGGTTGATGGCATACTTTACCCTCCGGTAAATATTGATTTCAAAGAAGGCAAGAAGGTGCCAAAACGCATTGTTAGCTTAGGTCGATTCTCCCCCAACAAGCGCCAACTAGAGCAAATCAAAATGATGGCTCAGCTACCTGAATATGAGCTGTACCTCATTGGATTCAAAAATGATCACGCGTATTTCGACACCTGTGCACAAACCATAAAATCGCTCGGACTGCAGAACGTACACTTGGTCGCAGATGCTTCTGAAGAAGAACGTAACGAGCTTTTGACCTCAGCGACTTTCTTCATTCATTCTCTGCGTGAGGAGCCTTTTGGCATTACTACGGTTCAAGGTATTGGCGCCGGATGTTTGCCCCTAGTCCACAACAGCGGGGGCCAACGCGAGGTTGTACCCTATGCGGAACTTAGATACGAAAGCGAAAGTGATATCCCAGAGTTGGTTCGTGGACTTGAAAAATCGGACCAAATCGCAGAACTTCGTACCTCATTACAAAAGCATGTGAAATCCTACGAAAGCAGTGCTTTCCGAGAACAATTCAAAAAACTACTCGAGCAAAAACTCCCAACATCATGAGAAAAGACAAGCTTTTAAAAGAATGGTTGGAGTTTAACCTCAAGTACTGGAAGGGACTTAAGCACCGGGCAAAACTGCACGGACATCTTACTAACAGTGAGGCACTTCCTGAGGACGTATTGGCCCATGCCGAACCCGTTTTCGTGCTATCCACTGGCCGTGTAGGAACGATGCTTCTCACGCGTTTGTTTGAGCTTGAGGACGGCCTTCATATCGAGCATGAAGCCTTACCAGAGATGCTATTTGCCGGAAAAACAGCCTATAACGCTCCTGAAAATTTAGAGTTTGCCAAGGGCGCGTTTATGGCTGGGCGTTACGAAGCCATTCGTGATTGCCACATGCAAGGCCAGCGCTACGTGGAAACGAACAATCGACTTACGTTCTTCGCCCCGGCCATGGCGGAACTCTTCCCAAAAGCAAAATTCATCCACCTCTTGCGTCATCCCGACAGCTTTGTTTCTTCAGGTATACAACGGAATTGGTACACTGGAAAAACCATAACGGATGAAGGGCGCATTCAACCGCCTTCAGATGCTGGAGCTGAAACGACTCAGGATAAGATTGCTTGGTTGTGGAATGCGACCAATGCCTTTATCGATGAGTTCAAGGAAGGTGCTGGTAAGGACCGCACTTTAACGGTGCGTTCTGAGGATCTCTTCTCCAACGTAGAAGAAGCGCAACGCATCATGAATTGGCTGGACTTTAATGCGAGCACAGCAAGTATCAAACGCGTTTTAGATACACCTGTAAATAAGAGTCGTAAAAAGAAAGTAAAGCAGGAATACAATAGCGATCTCACGCCATTAGTTCAGAAGTACTACGGCAGTTAGTCGATCAGCAATTCTGGATAGAATACTTCGTAATCCTTGCGGTACAAAGCTTGTAACCTCCGGCGCTGGTCGTCGGTGAGCTCCACTTTTTTCTTGGAACGGTTCACATTGAGCTTCACCTCTTTTTCATACGGCGTGCCCAATTTTTCTGCCACCTTGGCGAAATCTTCATCGAAGTTTTCGAACCGACCGATGAAATCCATGTTCGGGATATCGATGATGGAGGTCTGTGCGCGCAAATGTTCATCGCACTTGGTCACATCCTGACCTTCTACCCAAGTCAAAAACGCATCAAAATCCTGCATACGCTGATGCTCTTCTGGGCTGAATCTGAAGTAGTTCTGTACGGTCACCTTATCCTTCCAACAGCTGATGAACTTCTCTTCTGGGTTCCGCACAAAGGCGAATTTATAAAAGTTGCGTACCATCCACTTCGAATACGGCATTGCCGAACCGTAGATTAATGAGCCAGGCTTGCTGTCCGCGGTTAAGTAGTTGTTAATGGTGCGAGAAGCTACCTTATAATTACGGAACCAAATGGCCTTGTAACGGTAGCTGTATGACATGAAAAATCGTTCGCTCTTGAACCGCTTCAACACGTACTTGTTCCAATAAAAGTGTCGGAATTTGTAGGGTATTTCACTAAGGTTCAATTTCATGTTCGCGTCTATTGTGCCGCTAAAATACATTAACTCTTTCACGCACCTGTGTCGTAGGTTCTAAATGCGGTAAATTTACCCCATGCAACAGCCGGAAGTCCTTTTCGAATCTAACCAAATCTTGGTCATCAATAAGCCCTCGGGCATGATCAGTGAGCAAAATCCTTTCGAGGCGCTGACGGCTGAATCGATGGTACTGGCTCACGTTGGTGCAACTATTCGAGATCCTTATGTTGGAGTAGTTCATCGATTGGACCGCGTAACCAGCGGAGTCCTCGTATTTGCAAAAAAGCGCGGCACACTTAAGCAACTAAACCAATGGTTCTCTGAGCGTAAGATTCAAAAGACCTATTTAGCCATTGTAGATCAAGCACCGCCAAAAGATGCTGGCATTCTCGAACACTTTCTAGAAACCGATCAAAAGGCAAAAAAAGCTGTCGTAAAAGATTCAAAGTCACCCGCAAGCAAGAAGGCGCGATTATCGTATTCTATTCTGGGGAAGGGCGCGAATAATTGGCTCCTTGAAATCAAACCGACTACCGGGCGATTCCATCAAATCAGAGCTCAGCTGGCACATATCGGCTGTCCTATCGTCGGAGATGAGACGTATGGAGGCACGTCAATCAAGAAAAACAGTATTGCGTTGCATGCTTGGAAACTCAAGCTTCCTGAGGCTATTAATTCCTCGCCGCTAGAATTTATAGCCCCCCTTCCTCCTGGTGAGGTTTGGAATGATTCCATTTCATAATTCACCCTCGTGATAGCCTAAATCTATCACGGGGTAATTTCTTTCGATTGGCTCTATCGGGTATTGTTTCTAATTTGAAGTCGATAACCAGAACAAACACTTCATATTATGAAAAAGGTACTATTTGCTTTAGCGGCCGTTGCATTAATGCAGTCGTGCTCGCAAGGTGGTGCTGAACAGCACGCGAAGGCTGAGGATGGTGGCGGATGCCCAATGGGGTTTGACGGCGGCCATACCAAAGACCAAGTATCGATCATCAAGAACAATAGCGATTGGTGGCCGAACAAACTAAATCTGAATGTATTGCGTCAAAACTCCTCCTTGGTGGATCCATTAGGCAGTGATTTTGAATACGCGGAGGCTTTTCAAGAATTGGATTACGAGCAACTCAAAGCAGATATCGAGGCTGTATTGACTGATTCACAGGATTGGTGGCCGGCCGATTATGGCAACTATGGACCACTTTTCATTCGATTGTCGTGGCACAGTGCAGGTACCTACCGAACCGGAGACGGTCGTGGTGGTACACGCATGGGATTGCAACGCTTTGCACCACAAAACTCTTGGCCAGACAATGGTAACCTCGACAAGGCTAGACGTTTGCTATGGCCTGTTAAGCAGAAATACGGCCAACAAATTTCATGGGCAGATCTCATGATTTTGGCCGGTAACGTTGCTCTAGAATCTATGGGCTTTGAAACTATCGGTTTTGCCGGTGGTCGTCCAGATGTGTGGGAAGCACAAGAGGATGTGTATTGGGGACCAGAAGGTGATTGGTTAGACACCCGTCGTCTTAATGAAAATGGTGAGCTTGACCTAGCCATTGAAAACCCATTGGCTGCGGTTCAAATGGGACTCATCTATGTAAACCCAGAAGGACCTAATGGCAATCCAGATCCATTAGCTTCAGCAAAAAACATCCGCACCTCTTTCGCGCGCATGGGAATGAACGACGAAGAAACCGTAGCATTGATTGCCGGTGGACACTCCTTTGGGAAAACGCACGGTGCAGGCCCTGCAGATAACGTGGGTGCCGCTCCTGAAGGTGCTGCAATTGAGGAGCAAGGGTTTGGATGGAAAAGCTCCTACAAATCAGGAAAAGGTGCTGATGCCATTACCTCGGGTCTAGAGGTGATTTGGACTCCAACTCCTACCCAGTGGTCTCATGCCTACCTAAGCATCCTTTTTAACAATGAATGGGAATTGACCAAATCTCCTGCCGGTGCACATCAGTGGACTACAGTAAGCGAAGCAGCTATTCTCCCTGATGCTTTCGACGAGAACAAAAAGCACAAGGCCACGATGCTAACCTCTGATTTGGCATTGAAAGAAGATCCTGCCTATCGTGAGGTTTGTCAGAACTTCATCGATAACCCTGAGAAGTTTGAGGAGGCCTTTGCAAAGGCTTGGTTCAAACTCACCCACCGCGATATGGGACCAAAAACCACTTACCTCGGTCCAGAAGTTCCTGCAGAAGATTTTATCTGGCAAGACCCTATTCCAACCAGAGATCATGATTTGATCAGCGCTTCTGATATCGCTCGATTGAAAAAAGACATTCTCAACTCAGGTATACCTCACAATGAACTCATTGAGGTAGCTTGGGCTTCAGCATCGTCTTACCGCGAATCTGACCGACGTGGTGGTGCCAATGGTGCGCGTATTCGTCTTGAGCCGCAAGTAAGCTGGGAGTCGAACAACCCAGCACAACTCAAGAAGGTATTGGCGGTGTACGAAGGCATCCAATCGGACTTTAACGCAACTTCAGGAAGCAAGAAAGTAAGTATGGCTGATCTTATCGTTCTTGGCGGAAGCGCGGCGATTGAGGCAGCGGCGAAGGCTGCAGGTCACAATGTAAGCGTACCTTTCACTCCAGGCCGTATGGACGCATCTCAAGAGCAAACTGATGTTGCTTCTTTCGCAGTGCTTGAACCGATGGCGGATGGTTTTAGAAACTACCAAAAGAAAAAATACACCCTAACCACAGAAGAACTTTTGGTGGACAAAGCGCAACTTTTGACGCTCACTGCCCCAGAAATGACCGTATTGGTTGGTGGTATGCGCTCACTAAACGCAAACTTTGACGACAGTGAGCACGGTATCTTGACCAGCCGTCCGGGTGTACTTTCTAATGACTTCTTCACGAACCTGCTGAGTATGGATACCTACTGGTCACCAGTGGACGAAGACGAAATGATTTTTGAAGGAAAAAGTCGCTCGACTGACGAGGTGGTTTGGACCGCTACGCGTGCTGATCTGATCTTCGGATCAAATTCGGAATTGAGAGCCCTTTCAGAGGTTTATGCAAGTAGCGATGGCGGTGACAAGTTTGTTACTGACTTCATAAATGCTTGGGTTAAAGTGATGAACCTAGATCGATTCGACCTCAAATAACCCATTTTGAGCGGCCCCGGATGGGGCCGCTTTCTTTTTCAATGAAAGCAGCCTTCCCCAAACGAGCACACACACTT
Organism: uncultured Cryomorphaceae bacterium; assembly: GCA_913060465.1. Lineage (GTDB taxonomy): Bacteria > Bacteroidota > Bacteroidia > Flavobacteriales > Schleiferiaceae > UBA10364. Next base: position 11,567 of record CAJXTR010000051.1, read on the forward strand.
TTTGGTCTAATTTATTTTGCGCTCCACCTAAGTTCTATCTATATACACCAAGCTTGGATTTACCTCGCCTATGAGGTGCTATTCCTAGGCTACATTATATTAGGGATAGGCAAAGAAAAGATGCTGTTGCAGGCCGGCATTCTTCATATTCTGCTTACAGCTTTCTATATCCCAGAATTATTCTACACCCGAGGTTTATCGCTTTCAAATCCACTTTCTGCCTTGGTGTTCTACCCTGCCGCGCATTTTCTACTCTTAATAATTGTGGTGGGTATAAATAACAAACGAAAAAAGCACCTACGAAAATTATCGTAAGTGCTTGATTTTCAGTGGGCCCAGCAGGGCTCGAACCTGCGACCACCTGATTATGAGTCAG
>CAJXTR010000052.1 GCA_913060465.1 uncultured Cryomorphaceae bacterium
ACGAGCAATAAGAATAAAATCCGCGGAAACCATTTCATAACACAATGTTAGGGAAAGGATTTGGGATTCTTATCCAACCCTCTACAAAGTCGATTCAATAATTACGAAATAGGTAGGTATACCAATGATGATATTCATAGGAAATGTTATTGCGAGGGCCATCGGCGTGTAAAGGCCTGGATTTGCATCGGGAATAGCCATTTTCATCGCCGCTGGCACAGCTATGTAGGAAGCACTTGCAACGAGAACTGTTAAAAGCAGACGGTCTCCAATGCCCACACCAATGAACTGAGATACCCAACTTATACTTATGCCTAATAACAAGGGCATAAATAAAGCAAAAAGTATAGGTGTAGGGCCCTTAGACCAAAGTCCTTGAATCGTTTTTCCGCTTTGGATGCCCATGTCCAACAGGAACAATGCCAAGAAGCCTTTGAAAATGTCCGTCGTAAATGGTGCAATACCCTGAGCCTGCGATTCACTCGATAAAAATCCAATTAGCGTACTACCTATAAGTAAGAATACAGAACCGTTGGTAAGTGAATGTTTGACCATTTGACCTACGCTCTGTTCTACCGCACCTTTAGAAAACACCTTTAGTAAGGTTGTCCCTACAATAATTGCAGGTGCCTCCATCATCGCCATCAAGGCAACCATATGTCCGCCAAAAGACAAACTTCTTTGCTCGAGAAAAGCCACGGCGGTAATGAAAGTAACCGCGCTTACTGATCCGTACGAGGCCGCTATCGCTGCTGCGTTTGCGGAACTCAATCGCTTGGATAACATGAAAAAAGTAAGAATTGGTACAGTAACAGAACAAAGCAATCCTACCAACATTACCGCCCCCATGGCCGTATTCATATCTCCATGACTCAATTCTTGTCCCCCTTTAAATCCAATAGAGAACAACAGATAAACTGAGATGAATTTTGATGCACCTTCTGGGATATTTAAAGTACTCTTTGCCCTAACTGACAAGATGCCCAGAAAAAAGAAGAGAAGTGAGGGGTTACTCAGGTTCTCAAATACAAGGGAAAGCTCCAAGTCCTTACGATTGAACTGTTACTTTGCAACTTACCGAAAGTTCACCTTCATCAAAAGCTGCCAAAAGATCCTTTAATCGATCTCTGGTTTCTAATAACTTTTCTCGACGAGATTCAAAGTGCTCTGAAGAAACACCCCTCTCTGAATTCGAATGAATCTTTTTACCAAGCAGGGTGATTTTAGCATCTAAGAGTTCGTAGAGCAACTCGAATGATTCTTGTTTTGAATAGGAGCTATCGATCAAATGAAATTCTAACATGATTCGAACATTTTATGCAAAGGTGTGTCTTACTATTGATAAGTTTTTATTTAAATATTAAAGGCTCCTATAAGCACAGCTTATGAATTACACTATTCGTCAACTTCAAGTCTTTAAAGCCGTCGCTGATCACAATAGTTTCACTAAGGCATCAGAGGCACTTCACCTTACGCAGCCAGCTATCTCGATTCAATTCAAGAGTTTTACTGAACAGTTCGACTTTCCACTTATTGAGTACCATGGGCGTGAATTAGTGTTGACCGAATTCGGGCATCGAGTACTAAAAGAAGTAAACAGCATCTGGGATAAAATCGAGGCATTAAGCACCATCAATCAAAGCGCATTCGAACACTTGAGCGGCACACTCAAAGTGGCTTCTGTGAGTACGGGCAAGTACATTATGCCATATTTCTTGACTACATTTTTACAAAACAATCCAGGTGTAAACCTGTCCATGGATGTGACTAACAAAAGAAGTGTGACACAATCTTTGGATGAAAATTTAATTGACTTTGCTCTGGTGAGTACGCTACCTGAGAATCTTGAATGTCACGAGGAAGTGCTGATGGAAAATGAACTAGTCCTTGTAAGCAATGCGGAAAAGGCACAAGAAATCTCGCATGCAAATCTTGCTACTCAGAAGTTCTTGTTGCGTGAAGCTGGTAGTGCCACACGACAAGCCATGGAGCAGTTTTTAAAGAAGAGCCAACTAAAATCAAGTAACAAGATAACACTCACAAGCAACGAAGCAGTAAAACAGAGTGTATTGGCAGGTTTAGGCATTTCCGTCATGCCTTTGATCGGGATTCGTTCAGAGCTTGAGCGCGGTCGACTGAAAATCATACCACATGAAAAACTGCCCATCAAATCCTCTTGGAGATTGATATGGCGATCAGATAAGTCGTTCTCACCTGTGGCCAAGGCATTTTTAGACCATATTAAAGACCAAAAACAAAATATCATGGATACCTATTTTGTTGATTAATTTAGCCGCATGAAAAAACTCACAGCAATAGCCTTTGGCCTTCTCCTTTTTGCAAGTTGCACAACAGACGAGCAAAGATTCCAGCAAGAGATCGCCGAAATAGAAGATTATATCGCTTCAACTGGTTTGGACTTCACTCCTACAGGTACTGGACTATATGTTCATGTTGATGTTGAAGGAAATCTGAACCGTATTCCGGACAGCACGAACGAAGTGAGTTTCAAGCACATTGGCTATTTACTAGATAGCACCATCTTCTCTTCGGGATGGTACGCCTCTGATCATGTGGCGATGCCCTTTTTAGTACCTGGCTTTCAGCAAGGCTTGCAAGCTCTTGGTGAAGGTGGCGAAGGCGTGATCGTTTTCCCGTCGGAGCTAGGTTATGGTAAGGATGGGGCTAGCACCGTCCCTAGCTATTCGCCTATCGCATTCAAAGTAAAGTTGGTCAGCTACTACTAGGCATAACTTTTAGTTATTCACCTTTTTAGGAATTCTCCGCACTAGGGTCCAATTTATTTGGAAACCCTTAGCTGTGACATTTCCGTACGCCCTACTCTTCTACCTCGCCCAGGTCCCCCTCACGGGCCTGCCTACCCAACAACTTCACCCAACCCTAAGTATTGGCGGATGGAGCAAGCACAATGCTTACTCCGTACAAACCTATGGTAGGTATAAAAACATCTATGCTGCGCTCGATCATGAGCAGCTTGCCCCATACTCGCGTTCCAAAATATCCATAGGTGCATCCTTGCAATTGAACCAAACGTTAATGCTTTCGTGCAGTCCCGTATTCTATAGCACACGATTACATGAACGTCATGATTATGATCTCGGTGCCCTTGCATCATTAATCTACTCCCCAAAAGAAAACCTTGCCCTTCACCTATTACTCGCCCACGAAAACCAATGGAATTTTGAATTTCGACAACTCATTCTGCTGGATGAACAATGGTCTATTATCGGTGGCTGGCGCTCATTCCACCCGAATCAAAATCCGTTAGTCATAGGTCTCAACTTCAACCACGACAAGCTACATCTGCAATATGTGCAACAAGGAACGGCTTGGAGCATTTATACGCATTACCCCTACAAGAACTGTTTCCTTAGTATAGGTTTTTGTAACTCTCTAACACCCTTACCCTCACAATGGAGCGTTTACAACTTACCCTGATTTTGACTTTCCTAGCATACACGACTTTTGGGCAACAAGTAGAACTCGAAGACCTAAGACGAGATACCTTAACCTTAAACAACATCACACCTACGCTGCTATGGCAACACTATGGATTAATTAAGGAGGAAGTCTTTGAGGTATGCAACTACCGCGATGCGATGGGCGGCATATTAACTTATGACGAACTGGGAGGTTTACCATCGCTATCAGATTCCACCATCAAAATACTCAAGGAACAGCTTCCTCTTTTCATTGGCAATGAACAGAAACAAAGTGGAGAACTAAGCCTGCGATTACGACCCTTATCAAAAGACTTAATTTCTCTTCGACTCGAACACCATGGCCCGGAATATGGTGCAGTTATTCGCGGCAACCCCGCTGACTTACAATCCTCTATTGGATGGTCTGAAATAAATATACCCCTGGCGGGCGCCGACACCCGGTTGCTTTTGGGCCAACACACCCTGAGTGCTGGACAAGGTTTGGTTCTTTCGGCGCCCGCTTTCCCGTCTCCCTCATCACGAGAATTCTTTGCGAAGGGGATGCGAGGCAGTACGAGTGCCTATTCAAGCCACGGAGGTATTGGTGTTGATCTTCGAGGACGACACTGGCACATGGGCGGAAGTTTAGACCAAGAGAGTTTTGGACTTTGCACACATCGTGAATTTGAAAACGGAAGCGTTGGCCTCGCACTTCGTGACTCATTGGCCAGCGTTTACGGCAAATGGTACAAAAGAAGTTGGCGCGTATTCTCGGAAGCGGCAATGCATGAGCAGGTGTTGGGAATAAATCTTTGGCAGAACGACATTCTGACGGAATGGGTGGCGACCCGTGATGAAAACGGCATAGCAACCGCTTGGCTTATGAGCGGACGCATACCTAATGGCGATTGGAATGTGAGCTGGCTCACGGGGCGGCTTCGTGGTACTTGGCGCCAAGGGAATTGGTCTTTGCAACTTGCCCAACACGGATCATTAAAGACAACCTCTGCACCTAGCTTCAGGGCTGTTTTGCGTTTCCAAAAAGGCCCCTACAGAATGGAACACCATCGGCATGGTCAGACCATGGGCATTTTAGGACGAATGGACGGGAATTTGAGATCTTCAAAGTTCACCGCGATGTGGGCTGCATGCAGCTATGGTGGGTACCCGATTTGGCTGGGTATACCTTATGCTCCGGGAGCACTCTCAGTGAAAGCCGTACACGCCAACTATCTTGGATTTTGGGCAAGTTGGCGGAATTCTGGGTGGTATGTGCGGGGAGAATTGGACCTCAGCGAATTTACTCAGCCTGCGCTGAGCGTTCAATGTGGCTGTAGTGCGGGGCTAGAGGAATTGGTCCCATTGATCCCAAAAATCAGGATAGCTCTTAGCGACTACATCAGGCGCATCAATCGTGATGGGCATCAGTAGAGATAACGGAGCTAGGGACATGGCAACACGGTGGTCTTCCCGAGAAGCCAATACATCATCCAAAGGCAAAAGATGTTCAGGGTACGCTTTAACCTGTATAGTGCTGGAGGTAGCGCTAGGCTCCACTCCCATTGCTTTAGCTAAATCAACCAACGCTTGAATCCGATCACATTCTTTGAGCGGCAGCGTTTGCAAGCCGTGTACTTCGAAGGGTTGTTTAAGCGCCAGCATGGCCGTAATCAATGGCTGCGCTAGGTCTGGAGTGTTTTCAAGATTGTAGGTCAAATTACCATAAGCCAAAGTGGACTTTTTCTTGAGCTCGAGACCTGTTTCCGAGAAACTCGCACGAACGCCCAATGGCTCGAAAAAGTCGAGCACTTTTCGGTCCCCTTGAAGTGAGGATGTACGAACGCCAGGGAAAAATAGATTCGAGCTTTTGGAAAGGGCCACCGCTTCACACCAAAATCCCATCGCGGACCAATCCGGTTCTAAGGTATACTGGCACGGAGCGAGGTTGTGGATTGCAGCTACGTGAACGCCTTGAGGCTCGAGCGCAACTTTAAAACCCATCTGGGCCATCTGCGCGGCGGTCATTTCGACGTAGCTGCGCGAGGGTAATTGGTCCCAACTAAGGGTCAAGCCCTCTTCCATTGATGGCGCAATCAGCATCAGCGCGGTGATAAACTGAGAGCTCGGCACCTCGCTTAGGTGTATTTTTCCCCCACGAAGTTTTGCCCCTTTTATTTCAAACGGGCCCGTACCGTTTTTACCCAAAGCCTGAATGTTCGCTCCAAGCGTATTGAGTGCACTTATGAGTGCCGATATGGGCCGCCTATTTAAGGTCTCTGTACCGGTCAACACTTTGTGCGCCTTAGGCTGCGCAGCCCAAAAAGCCATGGCAAAGCGCAAGGTCGTGCCACCTGCACCCACATGTATGTTCGCATCAGAGGAGGTTAGCGCTTCCTGAAGTTTGATGACATCCGTGCTTTTAGCCGTACCTGAAATGGTGACTTGGGGGAATTGGGCCTGAAGGATCAATGCCCGATTAGCCAAACTTTTATTCTTGGGGAGTGCAACCGTTCCCTCGAGTATTGCGGAGTGTTTGGCCAATGCCTTAACCCCTGCCATTACCCGCGTGCATTTAATTCATCGAGTGCTTCAAAGCATTTCGACTTCGATATTTCATGGCCCCAAGTGGCGCGGCCTATTTGTTCAAGCAACACGAATTTAACTGTGCCACCCTCATTTTTTTTGTCGGACTGCATGAGCATCCACAATGCCTCGTAGTATTCAGAAGCTACGGTAGTCCAAGGATAGCGAGCCTGTAGCGCTTGTTGTACATCACTAAGATTGCTTAGTGAAAGTGCGAGATGCAGACCTTGAATGACCGCTGCACCATGAGTAATGTGTGCTTCGGCGGCTAAATGGAAACTCTCCCAGGCATGACCAAAGGTGTGTCCTAAGTTGAGGGTTTTACGAAGCCCCAATTCTTTGAAATCTGCGGCAACCACATCAACTTTGGCTTGAATGCTTTCTTGCAGCATTTCGACCGTAAGATCTTCGCGATTCAGCCCTAAGATATCGGGCCAATTACGCCCTGAGAGCAAAGCGTGTTTAATCATTTCACCATGACCGCTGTGCCAATCTTCTTCCGGCAAGCTATCAAGAAAACTCGGCTCTACTAACACCAACGCTGCGTGAGTAAAAGTCCCCACTTGGTTCTTTAGCCCATCGATATTGATGCCGGTTTTCCCTCCTACAGAGGCATCCACCATAGCGAGTAAGGAGGTCGGAACATTAATAAATGGAATTCCACGCTTAAATGTACTCGCAACGAATCCACCTAAATCCAACACCATGCCTCCGCCGAGGTTGATTAAAAGACTGTTACGATCAGCGCCATATTCGAGCAGCACCGACCAAAGACCTGATGCTACTTCAATAGATTTACTATCCTCACCGGGCTCAACTTCGAGCACCTCGTATTCCGGGTCCAATTGGGTTAATTGGCTCACAAATTCAGGAATACATGCGGAAGTGTTAGAATCCACCAACAAAAAGGTCTTTGAAGGGGTTAGTTCCTTCAGATATGCATCCAAAGCAGCGAAGCCGTCGGACGAAAAAACAGGTTGTTGGAGGTGATTTTCCACATACCAAAAGTACGATTTGCAAGCTATATTTGGAGTCCAATTCACAGGCAGATGATTGACTTCACCAATACGGAGGTAGCATTCGGCATGAAAACCAACGCCGACCTACAACAGAGCAAATTATTGTTCTCTACGTTGAGCTCTCCGAATGTTGTTAGCGTGCTAAAAAACCTCACGCTTGCATCACTAGCATTGCGACTTCCCATCAAAGGGATTGTCAAAGCAACCGTGTTCCGCCAGTTTTGCGGAGGTGAGACTATTGCCGAATGTCAAAAACAAATCGACCGTCTCGCTGAAGGACAGGTAGGTGCCATACTCGATTATAGTGTTGAAGGGAAAGCGCAAGAATCGGACTTTGACCGCACCTTACAAACCACCCTTGAGACCATAAAATTTGCCAAGGATAATGCCTTTGTTCCTTTTGGGGTATTCAAGCCAACTGGCTTAGGAAGCATTGAGATTTATGAAAAAATAAGCCTCGGAAAGTCCTTAAGTACCTCAGAACAAAAAGCTTGGGAGCGCACTTTAGAACGTTATGAGGCCATCTTCGAATTGGCCAATGAATTACAGGTTCCTGTCATGGTCGATGCCGAGGAAAGTTGGATTCAACCCGCCATTGACGATGTTGTCATTGGCTTCATGAAGACGTACAACAAAGAACGCGCTTTAGTATACAACACAGCGCAACTCTACCGTCACGATCGCCTTGCCCAACTCAAAGGGGCGTTGGCCTTGGCACAAAAGGAAGGCTTCATTTACGGAGTGAAGATCGTTCGCGGTGCCTATATGGAAAAAGAACGCGAGCGTGCTGCTAAAAAAGGCTACCAAGACCCTATCCAGCCAACCAAAAAAGCAACGGACGACGATTATAACGCCGCCATCGACCTTATTCTCGACAACCTCGACCATATGGCTGTAGTGATCGGGACACATAACGAGCAAAGTGTGCAGCGTGCTGCCGAAAAGATGCAAGCGAAAAACATTGCGTTAAACGATTCCCGTGTGCATGTTGCCCAGCTTTTTGGCATGAGCGACCACATCAGCTTTAACGCCGCGAATTTCGGGATGAATGTCGCGAAATATTTGCCTTTTGGACCGGTCAAAGATGTGCTCCCATACCTGTTCCGTCGCGCTGAAGAAAATACTTCTGTCGAGGGTCAAACGGGTCGCGAACTGAGCCTCATTCAAAATGAGGTTAAGCGCAGAAGGAGCGCTTAATCCTGGAGTTTTTCAACCGAAAGTACTCGGACCGTATCACCACAATTTTCAAGACGAATTGAGTACGGGTAGCTCTCGTGGCTATAGGTAAGCACGTACTCACCACAAGGTTCCTTGCGCGGATCACTTTCACCGAACTTAATTTTCCCGTCCACCACTGCGTGGTAATACAAGCTGTCTTTACTAAGGTCCAATTCTGGTTGCGCCAAACTCGTGCTATCAATAACCTTGGTGCGGAAAATCTTTTTTACCCGAGCCTGTGGGCCATAGGCATAGTCTAAATCACGTTCACCAAAGAATACTTTCACCAAGGCAACACCTAGTCCAATTCCGATGATGTAGAATAATAGTCGTCGTAAAAAAGCCAAATCAATTTCTATTTTTTGCCACGAGGGCGGTTAAAGGGTGCCAAACAACAAGGTGTCGTTGGAGAATGGCAAATCAAAATGCTCGCCTAAATGACGCTTGGTTAAAAGTCCTTTATACATATACAGACCTGCGCGGACATTCAGATCATAGTGCAAACAATCTTCTACACCGCCAGTATCTGCCATGACTTGGACCAGAGGCCCAACAATATTGCTCATGGCTACACTAGCAGTATGTCCTACGGCACTGGCCATATTAGGCACCATGTAATGAATAACACCAAACTTCTCAAATGTAGGCGACTCATGTGTCGTGAGCTCCGAGGTTTCAAAGCAACCACCGCTATCAATACTGATATCAATAATTACGCTGTTCGGCTCCATGCTAGCAATCATATCTTCGGTAACCACCATCGGGGTTCTTCCGTCCACCGGACGCAATGCGCCGATGACAATATCTGCCTTACCCAAACGCTTGGACACCACTAAATCTTGTATAACCTCGGTATGCAACGCATTGCCAAAATCTTCCTGTGCAGCGCGCAGTCTATTGATGTTGCTGTCCATCAAGATCACTTGGGCTCCCATGCCTAAGGCCGCGCGCACGGCCGAGAGGCCGGCGACGCCGGCGCCCAACACCACCACGCGGGCGGGGGTGACACCGGGAATGGGTCCCATAAGTTTTCCCTTGCGAGAGCCGTGGGCGCCGTCCGCGAGTAGGCTTGCGCCTACGCGCGCGGCCATCTGCCCCGCAATTTCACTCATGGCCATTCTAAGGGCACTTTGGTCTTCGGAGTTGCGCACTTCCTCGAGGGCAAGTGCTGTAATTTTTTTATCAGCGAGCGCCTTAAAATAGGCGCGATCACGGGTGCGTAATTGAAGTGCGCTAATGAGGGTTTGATTTCCCTTCATGAGCGCTATTTCTGCCGGAGTGGGTGGAGCAACCTTTGCGATGATGGCACATTGGAAGATAAGACCAGGTTCATCCACGATTTCTGCACCAGCATTCGCGTACATACGATCGGTGAAGCCGGCGAGGTCGCCTGCACCCGTTTCGACCATGATTTGATGGCCATTGGTCGTGAGGATCTGAACACTTTCTGGGGTGAGTAAAATGCGGTGTTCGTTCATTTCACGCTCCTTAGGCAGGCCTATATGTAGGTTTGTGCCCTTGGTCTCTACCGCCAAGCGTTCCTCTTGTGTTGCCCAAGCCGTTTCAGACCAGCTGATGTACTCACTCATGATTCCATTGTATTTGGTTGGTACTTAGGCTAGGGTAAAAAAGTACCGTACGTTCAATTTCAGTAGATTTTCGGATGTAAACCACCCCTACTTTATACGGTAATAAAGATCGTACTTTTTCTCCCCATTCGATCCACATGGGACATCCATCTTCTAAGTATTCCTCCAACCCGACATCATAGGCCTCCTCCTCATCCTCAAGTCGATAGGCATCGAGGTGATAAAAAGTGCCTTTGGGGCCATGGTGTTCTTCGATGAGTGCAAAGGTGGGCGATGAACCACGATCCTCACTACCCCAAGCCTGCAAGATGGCATTGCATAGGGTTGTTTTTCCACTTCCCATAGGTGCCTCCAATAGATTTACTGAGTGTTGCGAATGTTCTAAAATGAGCGCAGCAAGCCCCTTTAGATCAGCTAAAGTGACCTGTTCAAAGCGCCAATGATCATTTTGGAAGGTGGACTGCATAAGGAATAATCAATTCCTCCAAAGATACCCCACCGTGCTGATATGTATTGCGGTAATACTGCGCAAAATGATTGAATCGGTTTGGGTAGACGTAGAAATAATCAGACAGCCCAAAAATATACTCATCGGCGATGTGCTGCTTCGGCAAACCAACGCGCTCCGGATCTTTGATGACCAAGCTGTGCTTGGCAGGATAACTCATTCCATTACCGCTTTTGTAGCGCAGGTTAGTGGTGAGCTCTTTGGTGCCGACAACCTTGGCGGGCCGCTGCACATTGATCGTCCCGTGGTCAGTGGTGATGATGGCCGTGTAACCTTGTTCCGATGCCCACTGCAGCATTTTCAGCAGTGGCGATCCTTCAAACCAAGTCTTCGTTAAACGACGGAATGCTGCATCATCACTGGCCAATTCTCGAACGACCTCCGTATCGGTTTTCGCATGGGAGAGCGTATCTACAAAATTGTACACCAAGGCAATACAATCGGCATTTTTTAGCTGATGCATCTGATCCAGCAACTTGGTCGCTCCACGTAGGTTAACCACTTTGCGGTATTCCAAACGCTTTTCGCCAAGGCCTAATCGGTCAAACTGTGCCTGTAATAATTCGCCTTCAAACTGGTTTTTAGAGCCCTCGTCCTGCTCTTCAACCCAATATTGCGGTGTTTTCTTTTTGATTGCAGCAGGAAGCTCTCCGGCAAACAGGGCATTACGTGCAAACTGCGTAGCCGATGGTAAGATGCTGTTGTAAATGCCTTCCTTCTTGGTGTGAAAATATGGTGCTAATGCAGGCTTGATTGCCAACCATTGGTCATAGCGTAGGTTATCCATCACCAAGAAAAAGACCTTATTGCCCTCACGTATTTGAGGCGCAACAACTTTATTGACTAGCTCATGACTGAGCATTGGACGATCTTCGTCGCTCGCAAACCAACTCTCATATTCCGAAGAAATGAATCGGCCAAAGAGCTCATTGGCCTCCTTCTTCTGGCTAGCGAGTACACTCTTCAACCCTTCCTCAGGGCTTTCATCGAGCTTCATCTCCCAAACCAATAACTTCTTATAAAACTGCGACCATTCTTCCCAAGTGCGAAGCTGTTGCATCTCCATGGTCATGCGACCAAACTCTTGCTGGTAGCCACGAACATTCGCCTGAGTGACTAATTCTTTGCCGTCCAAAATTCGCTTTAACGCAAGCAAAATTTGATTGGGGTTCACGGGCTTAATGAGGTAATCAGCAATTTTAGAGCCTATGGCCATTTCCATGATGCGCTCTTCCTCACTTTTGGTTACCATAACCACCGGTAATTCAGGATGGGTTTCCTTGATTTTTTCTAGGGTCTCTAAGCCGCTTAAACCGGGCATATTTTCATCCAGAAAAACTGCATCAAACGCAGATTCTGCAACTAAATCCAAGGCATCATTGCCATTGTTACAGGTATGGACGGTATAGCCCTTGCCTTCCAAAAAAAGCAAGTGCCCTTTGAGCATATCAATTTCGTCGTCGACCCATA
>CAJXTR010000053.1:0-7500 GCA_913060465.1 uncultured Cryomorphaceae bacterium
CTAACTTCGGTAAGATTCAAAGCACCATTACCTGCATCATCGCGAAGCGCCATTAAGGCCACACCGCCATTGAGTTTATCTACATATTGGTCGTAAGAAGCCGAATATGTTTGGTAAACTCCAAGCTCAGGGTACTGATTTCTGTAGTTTGTATGTACAGTAGGGCATCTATCTAGACCCGCAAACGCTGGATTTAGGTAGATGGGATTGGCATAGTACTGGCTGAAGTGAGCATCTTGAGCGAAGCCTAAGGTGCTGGCGGTCAGTCCAATAGCCAATGTTAATATGCGCGATTTCAATGCGTTCATTGATAAACCTATGTTTTCAAGCAACAAGTATAAGCAAAAAAAGTACGATTTGCACTTGCTTTTCGTTCCTGTTTAAACGCTTTTTTACCTGCTAATGTTATGTATTGCGATGTAAATTTGTGGAAGTGAAAAGAATCGTACTCCTTATATATGTGTTTTTCAGTCCTCTGCTCTCGGTAGGGCAGATGTCTTTTGATGATGGCACTTATGTCCGATTCAAAACGCTAAAACACCGTATTTCGGAACCGGATAATTGGGATTCGCGTTATAGCGGTATGTACATGTTGACCGGGCGTGAAATCATGGACCTGGGCATACTGCCAGAATCGGCCCCTACGAGCAGTCTTGAGATCCGTTGCCGATTAGATGGGACATTAGCGCCGTTAAATGCAGCGAACGAGCCTTTGGGCGCTGATTTTTCTATCCCTTTCTATGTATCGAATGAGTATGTGTCGGATCAGACGGAATTTTGGTTTTACATTCCACCGAGCTTTGATTTGAGCTATGATGTAAGCACGAAAACATCGAATTACGTTGGTAATCCATATAGCGACGAAAAGTACTTTTTGGTCAGCGGTGGCAATACGGACTATCAGCCTCTTTTAGTAGAGCAGGTTCCGGTGGATACTGCATCCCGCGAATTGAACGCCAGAGCAACATGGGTCTACGATACAGCCATGTATAATTTAGTTGGAACTGGTCGAAGATGGATGGGGGAGTTGTTCGATTTCACCACCCAGCGTGAATACGATTTTAAGGCGCGAACCTCAGGTGCGAACTCGAGCGCGAACATGACGGTGGCAGGAACGGAGATTAAGGTCCAAGTTAAAGCGGTGGCGCGCGCAAGTTCCAATGGGTCTAAACTGCGGATTGAATATGGAAATCAGAGTGCGGAAGTTGCCTTTCCAGCTTTTACAGCCGGTAGTTATGTCCAAGAAAAAGTATTGACGACCACTTTTATTGCGGATCAAAATACCTCTATCAAGGTCATTTATGACAAGGCTGGGAACAGTTCTGCGGCCATGTGGTTGGATGAGCTTATTGTGGATTGGGAAACCCCGGCCCAACATCCGGACCCATCTTATTTCATGGTAAACAATCCGAGGGGTGCCGGAAATTATTCGCATTTTCAAACCGAATCGTCCAGCGAGATATTGATTTTCGGACTTGAGGCAAACGAATTAATAAGTAGCGTGGTACCGGCGGTCGAGAATACAACTGGCCAAAATGGTTGGGAGGCGACTTGGTATTCTCATGAGGATAAACTTCGTACATACAGGATTGGTGATGCTTCAAGGGCGCTTCAGTATAGGGTCGATGCCACTGTGAATCTTGCAGATTTAGAGTCGGCGAAGTTGGCGGATTTAAGCGTTGCGGAAAGTATAATTATAGCGCCAGATTCTTTACTGAATGAAGCTCACGAATTGGCTGATGTGGAACGCACAACGGGCGTGGAAACAGCAGTAGTAGCCCTCTCTTACATTTACGACCTCATGAACACGGGCAATCCAGACATTGGTGCCATACGCAAGTTCTTAGTTCGTGTCTACAATGATTTCGAGGCATTAAAATATGTGACCCTGTTCGGAGACGCTTCCTACGATTACAAAAAAGTATTGCCGGGGGCCAAGTCCAACCTCGTGCCTACCTATCATACGAATGCGAGCTTCTCGCTATTGTCCTCTTATATCACCGACGACTATTATGGTTACCTCGATCCTGGAGAGAGTATCAATTGGTTCCTAGATGACTTAGATATCGGAATTGGAAGAATTCCTGTCCAAAACAAGCGTCAAGCGGAAGAAGCTGTGACGAAGATTCGACGTTATCTCGAGAGTGAAGAGCGCTTTGGTCCTTGGCGAATGAATGCCCTTTGGGTTGCTGACGATGTGGATCAAGGGTGGGAGAAAGAGTTTCAAGTGGTCCAAGATCGTTTTACACGTGAAATAGATACTATTCGACCTGAGGTAAATAGCATTAAGATCTATTCCGACGCATACCTTCAAGAAAGCATGCCAGGCTCACAGCGATATCCAGAAGCCCGTCAAAAACTATTTCGTGAGGTCGAGAATGGCGCAATGCTCGTTAGTTATGTTGGTCATGGTGGTGAGGTCGGATGGGCCACGGAAAGAATTCTCCAGCTCGAGGACATCAATGGTTGGTCAAATGCTGTTAAAATGCCAGTATTTACCACAATCACGTGCGAGTTTGCCAGATTTGATGATCCGAATCGGGTCAGCGCTGCCGAGCAATTGTACCTCAATCCCAATGGCGGTGCGATCGGGTTGTTTTCGACAACTAGAAGTGTTTTTGCCACCAACAGCACCTACCAGTTGAATGAATTGTTGAACACGAACATGTTGTTCATGGAGGAACCGCGTTTTGGGGATGTGATCCGCGAGACCAAAAACAACAATATTTCTGGAGATAAGATTAAATTTTCCTTGCTCGGAGATGCTGCCATACCTCTGCCTCGGCCAAAAGACGGGGTGGTTTTTGACTCTATTAATGGTGTGGTTTGGGACCAATTCCAGGATACCATCAAAGCATTAAATTGGGTGCGCATTCAGGGCTCACTCAGAAATACAGATAGTAGCCTCATGGCCGGCTTCAATGGGAAAGTTTGGTTACAGTTTTACGATAAAAAGCAAAACGTACAAACCAAAGTAAACGACCAGGCGGGTGGGGCATTCAATTTCACCACGCAAAACAATGCAGTCTTCAAAGGCCAAGCAACCGTGACCAATGGTCGATTTAGTATTGAATTCCGAGTCCCGCTCGATATCAATCTGAGTGTTGGCCCGCCTAAAGTGGCTGCCTATGCGACGAATTTTGAGGAAGATTTCTGGGGTGCATCCCATGAGCTTCTTTTAGGGAGTATCTATGACGGTGTGATCACGGATACCGAAGGGCCTGAGGTCCGATTATTCATTGATGATACCAATTTTGTTTCCGGCGGAATCAGCGACAAGGACCCGAATGCTATCGGCCTATTGTATGACGAAAGTGGGATCAATGCCGTAGGCTTAGGAATTGGACACAACCTTACCTTGATTTTAGATGGGGAATCAGTGAATGTAAACGACTACTACGAAAGTGCGGTGGACGACTTCACGCGCGGTACTATTAACTATCCTTATTACGATCTCGAGGTAGGTGAGCACTCATTAGAATTGCGCGCCTGGGACGTATTGAACCAATGGGGGTACGATTCCATCAGCTTCATCGTCGTAGATGCTTCGGCGCCTATCTTGGAACAATTGGTCGCTTACCCCAATCCGTTCAAAGAATACGTTAACTTCTCTTTAAACCACAATCAAAGTGGTGAAGCGGGTCTGCTCCACATGGATGTCATCAATAATCAAGGTCAAACGCTTTGGACTTGGGAAGATGAAATAATTTTAAACGGAGCATCCACTGCATTACCGCAATTCTCTATTTCTGAAGCTGCTGGCCAGCGACCAGGCCCTGGATTCTATCATATCCGTGTGCGTTGGACACGAAATATTGACGGAAAAACAGCTTCTATACAAGAAAAGCTCATTTATATACGTTAAACTTGCGCTGCGACAAGCGTTAACTCCACTATGAAGAAACTCGCATTCCTATTTTTTGCATTGACTTTTACCTTCCAAGTAAAGGCACAGAGCAATTTGAAATACAACGTTGTAACCACTGCCGTTCCTATACTTTTAGTAAGTCCAGACTCTAGAGCTGGTGCTATGGGTGATGTTGGTGTGGCCAGTACACCGGATGGTAATTCAAGCGCTTGGAACCCCGCGAAGCTTGCGTTCTTGGAGAATAAGAAAGCCTCGATGGCGATGTCTTACACGCCATGGATGTCAAAATTGGTCCCTGATATCGACCTTGCATATGTGAACTACACGAAAGCACTAAGTGACCGTCAGGGAATTAGCGCTTCTTTACGTTACTTCTCATTAGGAGAGATCAACTTCACCAACGAACAAGGAAATTCACTTGGAACATTTAATCCATATGAATTCTACCTCGATGTTGCATACGCTTTAAAGCTCAGCGATCATTGGAGTGCAGGGACGGCACTTCGTTGGATTTATTCCGACATCGCTCAAGGCCAAGTCGTGCAAGGTTTACAAACAAAACCGGGTCAAAGTGGTGCAGCAGATCTAGGTTTCTACTACCAAGGCGATTATACAAACATTAAAGGCGGCCGTCGTCAAGCTTGGTCCGCAGGTATTGCCTTGACGAATCTTGGTGCGAAAATTGCCTACTCAGAGAGCGGAAACAGCGATTTCCTTCCAACGAATTTGCGCTTGGGTGGTGGTTATCACCTCGAAATCGACGATTACAACCAAATGTCTGTATACCTCGATCTCAACAGATTGGTTGTTCCGACGCCTCCGGAATATGGCACAAACGGCGAAATCGTTGCAGGAATGGATGATAATGTAACTCCATTGATGGGTGTTTTCCAGAGTTTTAATCCAGCTGCAAAACCGGGTGGCCTAGACGAGCTCTTGCAAGAAAACATCTACAACTTCGGTCTAGAATACAAATACGACAACTTCCTCTTCGCCCGCGCTGGCTACCTCCACGAGCACAAACTCAAAGGGAATCGCCAATACGTGACGATGGGCTTTGGCTTGGCGTACAACGTATTCACCATCGACATGGCTTACCTCATCCCGGCGAGTCCAACCACGCGTTCACCTCTGGAAAACACCCTTCGTTTTTCGATGGCGTTCAACATTGATGGATTCTTAGCACAGTAGGCGGAATATTCCGATTCTTTCAAAATCTACCCATTTTACTTCAAAGTGGGCAACTAAAACAACTTAGTGTTTTGCTAGGTGGGCTTTTGCGTTATTTTTGTCGCTTCTAAACACATCGACGACAAATGGCAAAAAAGCGCGTAACAAAAGCTACCTACATGAAGTGGTACGAGGATATGCTCTTCTGGAGAAAGTTCGAAGACATGTCTGCGGCATTGTACATTCAGCAAAAGATTCGTGGATTCCTCCACTTGTATAACGGTCAAGAAGCTGTTTTGGCAGGTTCAGCGTATGCAATGCAGGAAGGCGATAACATGATTACGGCTTACCGTAACCACGTTCAACCTATCGCACTTGGTGAAGATCCACGCCGAATTATGGCAGAACTTATGGGTAAGGTTACCGGTACCTCTAGAGGTAAAGGTGGTTCTATGCACATGTTCTCCCCTGATAAAGGCTTCTGGGGTGGTCACGGTATTGTGGGTGGTCAGATTCCACTTGGTGCTGGTTTGGCATTCGCAGACAAATACAACGGCAAGAAGAACGTTACACTTACCTACATGGGTGATGGTGCAATCCGTCAAGGTTCATGGCACGAAACGGCAAACTTGGCCATGTTGTGGAAACTTCCTGTAGTATTCTGTGTTGAAAACAATGGATACGCAATGGGAACATCAGTAGAACGTACAGCAAACCACACAGATATCTATAAACTAGGTCTTGGATACGACATGCCGTGTCGTGCCGTAGACGGTATGGATCCTGTGGCTGTTTATGATGCGGTTCACGAAGCAATGGAGCGCGCTCGCAAAGGCGATGGCCCAACGCTTCTTGAAATTCGCACGTACCGCTATAAAGGACACTCAATGTCCGATCCTCAGAAGTACCGTACTAAAGAGGAGGTAGCGGAATACCAAGAAAAAGATCCTATCACGCTCTGTTTAAATAAAATTAAAGAAGAAAAGTGGGCAACGGATGAGGAGATCGCAGCAATAGATGCACGCGTGAAAGACCTCGTTGCGGAATGCGTGCAGTTCGCTGAAGAAAGCGACTTCCCAGATCCATCTGAGTTATACCAAGGAGTATACGCTCAAGAAGATTACCCATTCATCACTGAATAATACCAAGTAACATGGCGATAGTAATTAACATGCCGAGATTGTCAGATACCATGACCGAAGGGGTTGTGGCAAAATGGCACAAGCAAATTGGCGACACAGTAAATGAAGGAGATTTGTTGGCTGAAATCGAAACCGACAAAGCCACAATGGAATTCGAGGCCTTTCCAGGGCAAGAAGGAAAACTCCTATATATAGGTACAGGCGAGGGTGAAACCGCTCCTGTAGATACCGTACTTGCTATTTTGGGTGAGGACGGCGAAGATATCGAAGCATTAAAGGCTGGCGGTTCTGCGCCTGCCGCTGAGGCGGCACCTGCGAAAGAAGAAGCTCCAGCACCTGCGGCAGCTCCAGCAGCAGCACCTGCGCCGGCTCCGGCAGCTGCTCCGGCAGCGGCACCTGCTCCTGCGGCACCTGTGGCCACTGATGGCAGCGTTAAGGCATCACCTCTTGCTCGCAAATTAGCGGCTGAAAAAGGTGTTGACTTATCAATGCTTAAGGGATCTGGAGATCACGGACGTATCGTAAAGCGTGATGTTGATTCTTTCAATCCTGCAATTCATACTTCTCCGCAACCTGGGGTAAGCGCTGCTTCAGCTCCGGCTGCACCGGCGGGCGTAGAAAACTATACAGACTACCCAGTTAGTCAGATGCGTAAAGTGATTGCGAAGCGTTTGAGCGAAAGCAAATTCACTGCGCCACACTTCTACGTGACGATGGACATTGATATGGACAATGCAATTGCTGCACGTAAGGCGATGAACGCGTCGGGTGATGTGAAGATCAGCTTCAACGACCTTGTGGTAAAAGCAACTGCGTTGGCTTTGAAAAAGCACCCAGCTGTAAATAGCTCTTGGATGGGTGATTTTATCCGAGTAAACGATCACGTACACATTGGTGTCGCTGTGGCTATTGAAGACGGGCTATTGGTGCCAGTTTTACGTCACGCTGACCAAATGGGACTCTCGCACATCTCTGCGAGCGTGAAAGACCTTGCCGGAAAAGCAAAAGACAAGAAACTACAACCTGCGGACTGGGAAGGAAATACCTTCACCATTTCTAACCTAGGAATGTTCGGTGTAGAAGAATTTACTGCAATTGTGAACCCACCAGATGCAGGTATCCTTGCAGTAGGCGGAATCAAGCAAGTACCAGTTGTAAAAGACGGTCAAGTTGTTCCTGGAAATGTTATGAAAGTAACGTTGAGCTTGGATCACCGCGTAGCGGATGGAGCAAGTGGAGCAGCTTTCTTGCAATCTTTGAAAGCTTATTTGGAAAATCCGGTGACCATGTTGGTGTAATCCGGCGAAAATTTTCCCCAAT